>CAMYIQ010000248.1 GCA_947258465.1 uncultured Erythrobacter sp. | reverse complement strand
GCAATGGAGACCCCTATGCGACCTTCCGGCCGTGCGCCCGACGAAATGCGTGCCATCACCATCGAGACCGGTTACACCAAACATGCCGAGGGTAGCTGCCTGATCAGCTTCGGCGAAACGCGTGTGCTGTGCACCGCCAGCGTCGAAGAACGTATTCCGCCATGGCTGCGCGGCAAAGGCGAAGGCTGGGTCACCGGGGAATACTCGATGCTCCCGCGCGCCACGCACACCCGCGGTCAGCGCGAAGCGGCCAAGGGCAAGCAGAGCGGGCGGACACAGGAAATCCAACGCCTTATCGGCCGTTCCTTACGCGCCGTCGTGGATATGAAGAAGCTTGGCGAACGGCAGATCACGCTCGATTGCGACGTGATCCAGGCCGATGGCGGCACGCGCACGGCCTCGATCTCGGGCGCCTGGGTTGCCCTGCGTCTCGCGGTCGACGGGCTGATGAAATCCGGCGCGATCACGCAGGACCCGATCAGCGCCAAGGTCGCCGCCATTTCCTGCGGCATCTACCAGGGTACTCCGGTCCTCGACCTCGACTATCCCGAGGATAGCGGCGCCGATGCCGATGCCAATTTCGTGCTCATCGAAGGCGGCAAGATCGCCGAAGCACAGGCAACCGCCGAAGGCGCGCCCTATGACGAGGAGGCCTTCCTTCGCCTCCTGCGCCTCGCCCAGATGGGCTGCGCGCAGGTATTCAAGGCGCAGGACGAGGCAACGCGCAAATGACACGTCGCATCGGTTCGGGCTCGCTGGTTATCGCCACCCATAACGATGGCAAGTTGAAAGAGATTTCCGCTCTGCTCGAACCGCATGGCGTCAAATGCATCTCGGCCGGATCGCTGGGCCTGCCCGAACCGGCCGAAACAGGTACAACCTTCGTCCAGAACGCGCTGATCAAGGCACGTGCTGCGGCGGAGGCATCGGGTCTCGTCGCTCTGGCGGATGATAGCGGTTTGTCCGTCGATGCACTCGGCGGACGGCCCGGAGTTTACACCGCCGACTGGGCCGAGCGGCAGTGGTTCGAAGGCGATCCGGGGCGCGACTGGTACATGGCAATGGGCAAGGTCGAAGGCATGCTGCAAGAGAAAGGCGCCGATGTCGATCGTTCCTGCGCTTTCCACTGTGTCCTCGCGCTCGCCTGGCCCGATGGCGAGCAGGCGGTCTATGAAGGCACCTCCCCCGGCACGCTAACCTGGCCACCGCGCGGTACCATGGGTTTCGGATACGATCCCGTCTTCGTGCCCAAAGGCCGCCAGCATACATTCGCGCAGCTCGATCCGGCAGAGAAACACGCCATCAGCCACCGCGCCGATGCCTTTACCAAGCTTGTTGCCGATCAATTCGGCTGAGGCTTAGAAGGCTTTCTGGCCCCAGACGTTGCCGGCCGGCCAGTAGCGGCAGACCAGCACATCGTTGCCATGTGCCGTCACCAGTGCGCAGCCGACCTCCTCGGTTTTGCGCCACACCACCTGGGTATAGTGTCCGACATCGGCCCAGTTCCCGGTCTTCGAGATATCGGGAAACTGGGCGTGGCGGTAATGCTTCTTTTCCTCGATGAACATGCCGACCATGGTTTCCACGGGCCAATGTCCCGCCGTGCCCATCCAGAGATTTTCGCCCGTCCGGTTGCGGACCTTGCTGTCGGCATGCTGGAGCCTGCCGTTGCGTGAAAGACGATACGCCCATGCCCGGGCTTCGCGTTCGAGGTGGACATTCCATTTCAGCGGGCGCAGGCGCAGCCGGACCCGCTCCCGATTATGGATGTCCAGAATACGGGCAGCCATACGCAGATTGGATGCGTCCTGGCGGTCGATCGAGCGCGATGCCGCATGGGTGCCGCGCATATCGAGCGATTTCGATGATCCGCTTGCGGCTACAGCCGTCTCCGTGGCACATATCAGTGCGATGGCACCGCCGAGCGGCGCGATCCAGTTTCTCGACCCGTCCATGACAGGAAGAATTCCGTTCCGATGATTAAGATTAGCTGAAGACATCCTTGGCCCGCGCTCTCTACATTCACTGGCCATTCTGTATCGCGAAATGTCCTTATTGCGATTTCAACAGCCATGTCCGGGAAACTGCGGATATCGCGCAATGGAAAGCTGCGCTGGTGGCCGACATGCAGCACGAGCATGACGAGACACAGCCACAAGAACCCCTCGCAAGTGTCTTTTTTGGCGGAGGAACTCCGTCGCTCATGCCCCCTGCCCTCGTTGCCGCCCTGCTGGAACAGGCAGAGCGGTTGTGGGGGTTCGATCCGGCGATCGAAATTACGCTCGAAGCCAATCCCAGCAGTGTCGAGGCGGGCAATTTCGCCGAACTGGCGGCAACCGGAATCAATCGCGTTTCGCTGGGCGTGCAGAGCTTACGAGACGAGGTGTTGCGTTTTCTCGGCAGGCTGCACGGCGTCGATGAAGCGCTGGAGGCAGTGGCGGTGGCGCAGCGGCATTTCGCCCGGGTCTCGATCGACCTGATCTACGCCCGACCCGATCAGACGGGAGCGGATTGGCGAATGGAACTGGGCAAGGCACTGGCGCTCGGCACCGATCACCTGTCGCTCTATCAGCTCACGATCGAACCCGCGACGCGTTTCGCCACCGATGTTCGGCGCGGCGTGTTCGAACCGCTCGGCGATGATCACGCGGCCGACCTATTCGCTCTGACGCGCGATACGACCGAAGCTGCCGGCCTCCCCGCCTATGAGGTCAGCAACCATGCGCGGCCGGGTCAGCAGAGCCGTCACAATCTGACATATTGGCGCTATCAGGACTATGTCGGGATCGGCCCCGGTGCGCATGGCCGGCGGTGCGACGTCGCGACGGTACGCCACCGCAAGCCCGAGAACTACCTCTCTGCTGTGGCGACGCAGGGCCATGGGATTGTCGAAGCGCGCACACTCGATCGCGGCGAGCAGGCCAGCGAAGCGCTGCTGATGGGACTGCGGCTTGCAGAAGGGGTCGATCTCGCGGCACTTGCCCGCCGGTTCGACGCGGCGCCTGCTGCGTTGGTCGATGAGGGCAAACTTGCCCTCTATCGCGATCTCGGCCTGGTCTGGGCGACGCAAGAGCGGATCGGCGTCACGCGACAGGGCATGCCGCTGCTCGATGCCTTGCTTGGCGAAGTGGTCTGCACCGACCTCGTGACGTCATGAGCAGTAACGATCTGCTCGCGGCCTGGCACGATCACCTGGCACTCGGATTGCGCCGCTCCCATCATACTGTGCGCGCCTATGACAAGGCGGCGGAGCGTCTGCTCTCGCGAATGGGCCTTTCGTCCTGGGACGCCGTCGCCGAAATCACGCCAACCCGCCTGCGCACGCATTTGGCGTCGCGCCGTGCGGAGGGGCTCACCAACGCCTCCGCCGCGCGGGAACTATCGGCGTTGAAGGGGTTCATCGCCTTCGCTCGAACGCAGGCGGGACATGCCGTGTCAGACCCGCCGCGCCTGCGGGGGCCGAGGATAAAGAAAGGCTTGCCTCGCCCGGTCACGCCCGATGACGCAATCGGGCTCGCCGATGCAGTCGAGGCGTTGGCCGCTGAAGACTGGATCGGCGCACGCGATCGCGCGGTTCTGCTGTTGCTCTACGGTGCTGGGATGCGGATCGCAGAGGCGCTGTCGCTGACCGGCAGCGCGCTGCCGATGGGCGAAAGGCTGACCGTCAGCGGCAAGGGCGGCAAACAGCGTGTCGTGCCGCTGCTCCCCGTCGTGCGCGAGGCTGTCGCGGATTATGCCGCGCGCTGTCCCTACCCCATGGCGAAGGACGATGCGCTGTTTCGCGGCGCAAAGGGCGGCCCGCTGTCGCAAGGAATGGTTCAGAAGGCGACGGCACGAGCGCGCAAAGTACTGGGCTTGCCCGACAGCGCCACGCCCCACGCGCTACGGCACAGCTTTGCCACTCACCTGCTTGGCGCAGGCGCGGATTTGCGGAGCCTGCAGGAGCTGCTCGGCCATGCCAGTCTGGGCTCGACGCAAATTTACACCAAGGTCGACGCGGCCCGGTTGCTCGACACGTATCGCAGCGCACACCCACGCGAGAAAGACTAGTCGCGCTTGCGGGGCGTCCAGGTCAGCACTCGCCATAGATACCCGCCGAAAGCCGCCACGAATATCGCCAGGACGAGCCAGCCCAGCAATTCCTGCGAACGAGCCAGCCTGCGGCCCAGTTCGACCATCGCCAGATTCCACACGAAAGCGCCGGCAAAGGTGTAGATGAGAAACCGCACTGTCCCCATGTGCGACAATCCCGCCGGGATCGAAATCAGTGTGCGCAGGACCGGCGTGAATCGCATGGCGAAGACCACCCACGAGCCATGCTTGCGAAAAAAGGCCTGCGCGCGTTCGACATCGTGCCACTCCATCGTCAGCCAGCGACCGTGGCGGGTGACGAAGGGTTCAAGACGCGTCCGGCCCCAGCGGTCGCAGATCCAGTACCACCAGTAATTGCCCAGCGTCGTTCCCGCGCTGCCCACTAGGAGAAGCGGCCAGTATTCCATCGTACCGCGCGCCACCGCGACCCCGCCCAGCCCCATGATCACTTCGGAAGGCAGCGGCGGGAAAATGTTCTCGAGCGCCATGAGCACGAAGATGCCCAGCAGCCCGCCAAGCTCGATCGTGCGGATGATGAACTCGGTCATCGCGCGCTAACCGGCGAGGTCACATTGCCGCGTGACGCCGCTCGATCGCGTCCCAGATGAGGCCCGCCGTATCGGTGCCATTGAATGTGTCGATCGCAACAATGCCAGTGGGCGATGTCACGTTGATTTCGGTCAGCCATTTGCCGCCGATCACGTCGATACCAACGAAGACCAGACCGCGGCGCTTCAATTCCGGCCCCATCGCGGCGCAGATTTCCTCTTCGCGCGCCGTCAGCGTTGTCGCTTCGGCATGCCCGCCCTGCGCCAGGTTCGAACGGAACTCACCTTCGCCAGGGAAACGATTGATTGCCCCTGTGAATTCCCCGTCGACGAGCACGATCCGTTTATCGCCTTCGCTGACTTCGGGAATGAAGGGCTGGACCATATGCGGTTCGGGCCAGGTCTGGTCGAAAACCTCTGACAGAGCCGAAAGGTTGGTCCCCTTCTCGTCGAGGCGGAAGATCGCCTTGCCGCCGTTGCCGTGCAGCGGCTTGACCACCACCGAACCGTGCTTCTTCTGAAAGTCGCGCAAATCGTCCAGATGCCGGGCGACGAGAGTCGGCGGCATATATTGCGCGTAATCGAGCACGAACATTTTCTCGGGTGCGTTAACGACTTCACGCGGATCGTTGACCACCAGCGTCGTGCCCTTGAGCCGGTCGAGCAGCAGCGCGCTGCTGATATAGCCCAGATGGAACGGCGGATCCTGCCGCATCAGCACGACATCTATGTCGTGCGCGAGGTCGATCCGCCGACGTTCGCCGGCGCTGTAATGATCGCCCTCCACCCGCTGCACACGCACCGGGGCAGCATGGGCCGTGATGTGGCCGCCGGGCGTCCCATCGCTTTCGTAGGCAAGGCTGGCGACATCATAGTGCCACACTTCATGCCCGCGCGCTTGCGCGGCCAGCATCAGCGCGAATGAGCTGTCGCCCGCTATATTGATAGTGTCGAGCGGGTCCATCTGGACGGCGACGCGTAGCGGCATTCTAGTCTCCGATCATCCTCGCCTGCCCTGCGATTACGGCTGCCAGGCATTGGCGATGTGGCGAGGGAAACCGCCCGGCGCAAGCAGGATCACGTCGATGCGGATGTCTTCGCCATCCAGCGCATAGCGGTGCGCCACCGCTTCGACGGCGGCGGCAACGCGCGATAGCCGGTGTTCGTCGATCGCGTGGTCGAGATCGGCGCGCCTGCGTCGCCATTTAACCTCGACGAAGGCAATCACCCCGCCTCGCTTGGCGATGAGGTCGATCTCTCCCGCCGGTGTTTTCACGCGGCGGGCGAGGATCTGCCAACCCTTCGCCCTGAGCCACATCGCAGCGCGGGTTTCGCCCTCGCGGCCGCTTTTTTCGGCCAATTGGCGTTTCATGCCGAGCGTAATTCCATGGCTCTGGCATAGAGGGTCTTGCGATCCATCCCCGTGGCCTTGGCCACCTGGGCGGCGGCCTGCGAGACCTTCATCGTGCGCAAGGCATCGACCAGCATGGCGTCGGCATCCTCTTCGCGGGCAACGCTTTCGGGCGGCGGCCCGACCAGCAAGACGATTTCCCCTTTGGGCGGATTGGCTTCGAAATAGGCGATCAGGCCGGCGGGAAGCCCGCGCCGCAGTTCCTCGTGCAGCTTGGTCAGTTCGCGTGCGACCGCAATCTCGCGGTTCGGAAGCGTTTCGGCGATCGCTGCCAGCGACTTCCCGAGCCGGGGAGCCGTGTCGTAGAATATCAATGTGGCATCGACACCGGCCAGCTCCTCCAGCGCCTCACGCCGGGCCTTGTCCTTGTTGGGCAGGAAGCCGCCGAACAGAAAGCGGTCATTGGGCAGGCCCGACAGCGCAAGGCCCGCAATGGCGGCACAGGCGCCCGGCACTACGGTCACCGGAATGCCTTCCGCACGGCAATCGTTGACCAAGCGATAGCCAGGGTCGGATATCATCGGCGTGCCTGCGTCGCTGACCAGTGCCACCGCACGCTGACGCATCGAATCGACCAGGCGCGAACGGTCGCGGTGCTCGCTGTGGTCGTCGTAACGCCACATCGGCCTGGAAATGCCGAGATGCTTGAGCAGTTTGCCGGTAACGCGCGTATCCTCGCAGGCGATGCCATCGCAGCGCCGCAACACGTCGACGGCCCGTAGCGTTATGTCACCAAGGTTGCCGATCGGGGTGGCGACGATATAGAGCCCCGGTGTAAGGCTATCTTCGGGAGGGGCTTTTTCGTTCACCCTCCTTCAATGAACATCAATGAGGGACGCGGCAAGCATGAAGCGCTGGAGTTTGAACCGTCGGACGATCGTCACCGTGGGCCTCGCGGCGCTGCTCGCCGGGTGTTCCACAATTTTGCCACGCGGGGCCGAGCGCGCCGAGCCTGTCGATCCCACGCCAACACCGCAGCCGACCGAGGCGCTGCCCACCGACCAGACGCGTCATCGTATCGCCCTGCTCGTCCCGATGTCGGGACGCAACGGTCCGGTCGGCCAGGCGATTGCCAATGCCACGACCATGGCCTTGCTCGACACCAATGCAAGCAATCTACGGATCACGACTTACGATACCGCGAAAGGCCCCGAAGCTGCCGCGCGCAAAGCAATCACGGAAGGAAACAAGCTGATCCTCGGCCCGCTGCTGGGATCGAACATTCCGTCGGTGCTCGCTCCGGCGCGGTCGGCCGACGTTCCGGTAATCTCCTTCTCGAACGATACCGGCGCGGCAGGCCCCGATGTCTTCATCATGGGCCATATTCCCGAACAGTCGATCATGCGGACCGTCGAATATGCGCGCGAACGCGGATCGCAGAACTTCGCGATCATCGCGCCCGATGGCGAATACGGCACACGGGCCGAGGAAGCCATGCGGCGGGCAGTTTCGACCTATGGCGGCACGGTCATCTGGACGGAACGCTATGCGCGCGGCAACACATCGGTGGTAAGCGCCGCCGAGCGGCTTAAAGTCCATGGCGGCTTCGATACCGTGCTGATCGCCGACGGACCGAGGCTCGCCGCGCAAGCTGCAGGCGTGCTGTCGCCCGGCGGTGACGGTGCAACCCAGTTGCTCGGCACGGAGCTGTGGAGCGGTGAAGGCTCGGTCACTCGCGCCTCGGCGCTTCAGGGCGCTCTCTTCTCGGCCGTTTCCGATGAGCGCTACAAGCGCTTCGTCGACAGTTACGAGGCCCGGTTCGGCAGCCAGCCCTATCGTATCGCTACACTCGGATACGATGCGGTTCTGCTGACCTTGCGGGTCGCGCGCGACTGGCGGGTGGGCCGCGACTTCCCCGACCGGGCGCTGCGCAGCAGGGATGGCTTTCTCGGACTCGACGGCGCCTTTCGCTTCGGACGTGCCGGCTTGGTCGAACGCGCTTTCGAAGTGCGCGAAGTGCGCGATGGAACGGTCGTGATTGTGGACAATGCGCCTACGCGGTTCTGAGTAGGGCGGATAACCCAGTTCGTCCGCTTGTGGCGCGGCCAAGCGGCGCGATATAGCTGCCAGTCATGTCCGACGATCTGTTCGAAAACACGCCGACATCCAGCGGCGATTACGACGCTTCCTCGATCGAGGTCCTCGAAGGCCTCGAACCGGTGCGCCGCCGCCCCGGCATGTATATCGGCGGGACCGACGATCGGGCACTGCATCACCTCGCCGCCGAAGTGCTCGACAATGCGATGGACGAGGCGGTTGCAGGCCATGCGACGCGCATCGAGATGCGGCTCGAGGAAGGCAACCGGGTCATTATCGCCGACAACGGTCGCGGCATCCCGGTCGGCGAGCATCCCAAATATCCGGGCAAGTCGACGCTCGAAGTGATCCTCTCGACGCTCCACTCGGGCGGCAAGTTCTCGGGCAAGGCCTACGCCACCAGTGGCGGCCTGCACGGTGTCGGCGTTTCGGTAGTCAATGCCCTGTCGAGCGACACACGGGTCGAGGTTGCACGCGACAAACAGCTTTACGCGCAGAGCTTCTCCAAGGGGCAGACACTCGGCCCGATCGAACAGCTCGGCCCTACGCCCAACCGGCGCGGCACGACGGTCAGCTTCGTGCCCGACACCGAGATTTTCGGCGACCGTCAGTTCAACCCGAAGCGGCTGTTCAAGCTCGCGCGGTCCAAAGCCTATCTTTTTGCCGGGGTCGAGATCCGCTGGAAATGCGCGGACAGCCTCGCCAACGAGGACGTGCCTGCCGAGGCCGTGTTCAAATTCCCGGGCGGCCTCGCGGATCACCTGGCCGAGCAAATCAACGGCCGCGAATGCGTCACCGCGCAGCCCTTTACCGGCAGTCAGGATTTCCCGGAAGAGGCGGGGCGCGTCGAATGGGCGATCGCCTGGCCGCTCTATTCGGACGGTTCCACGAGCTGGTACTGCAACACCGTACCCACCCCCGATGGCGGGACGCACGAACAGGGCGTGCGCGCGGCGCTGACCAAGGGCCTGCGCGCCTTCGGCGACCTGACCGGCGTGAAGAAAGCCAAGGATCTGACCGCGGACGACATCATGGTCGGCGCCGACGTCATGCTGAGCGTCTTCATCCGCGATCCGCAATTCCAGAGCCAGACCAAGGACCGGCTGACCTCTCCCGAGGCCGCACGCCTGGTCGAAAATGCGGTGCGCGACCATTTCGACCATTTCCTCGCCGACAACATGGATCGCGGCAAGGCGTTGCTGGGCCAGGTCATGGAACGGATGGACGAGCGCCTGCGCCGCAAGCAGGAACGCGAGATCAAGCGCAAGACCGCGACCAATGCCAAGAAGCTGCGCCTGCCCGGCAAGCTGACCGACTGTTCGGGCGAAGGCGATGGCGAGACCGAGCTGTTCATCGTCGAAGGGGACTCGGCAGGCGGCAGCGCCAAGCAGGCGCGCAACCGGAAGACGCAGGCAATCCTGCCGATCCGCGGCAAAATCCTGAACGTCGCAAGCGCCACTGCAGACAAAATTCGCGCGAACAGCGAAATCGCCGACCTGACCCTCGCCATGGGCTGCGGGACGCGCAAGGATTGCGATCCGGAAAATCTGCGCTACGACCGTATCATCATCATGACCGACGCCGATGTCGACGGCGCGCATATCGCGACGCTGCTGATGACCTTCTTCTTCCAGGAGATGGCAGAGGTAGTGCGCGGCGGACACCTCTACCTCGCCCAGCCACCGCTTTACCGCCTCACAGCGGGCAAGGAGAGCCGCTACGCCCGCGACGATGCGCACCGCGCGGAGCTGGAAGAGACCGTGTTCAAGGGCAAGAAGGTCGATGTCGGTCGCTTCAAGGGCCTGGGCGAAATGAACCCCGCGCAATTGCGTGAGACTACCATGAATCCCGACACGCGCAGCCTGATCCGCATCACCCTGCCAGCGGAATTCGAACAGCGCGCCATGGTCAAGGAACTGGTCGACCAGCTCATGGGCCGCAATCCGGAACATCGGTTCAACTTCATCCAGAACAATGCCGGTGACATGGACCGTGAGATGATCGACGCGTAACAGGTCTATCGGACAGGTTTGCATCGCGGAGCATCTGTCCGATATCGTCTTCGCCAGCCAATCAGGGGGCGGATCATGAAAGATCGATTTTCCCTAGTCGCAATTGCCATGGCCGGGGCGCTGAGTTCTTGCGGCGTCCCTGCCCCGAGCCTTTCGCTCCTCAGCGCCGAATGCGACGTGCAATTCTCCTCAGGCGATGTCGTGCGCAGTCAGGACGTCTTCTTCATGGCCAGCAGCATGGCGGATTGTCGCAAGCCGGAGCTGCGGTTCGCCCCCTTCCGTTCGAACGCGCTTTCCTATGGTTTCGTAACGCCGAAAGGGAGCGAGGACGAACCCTGGAAGACCCACGATGCCAAGCTGTTGCGCAAGAGCGATTGGGTCGAAACCCTACTCCGCCAGGTAGCCCGACCGGGAGCAAACAAAGAGCTTCTGGTATTCATCCATGGCTATCGCAACGATTTCCACGACGGACTACAACGCGCCGTCACCGTCAGAAATCTGTATCCCTATGCGGTCCCGACCGTGTCGATCGTTTGGCCGTCCCGAAAGCGGTATCTCGGCTATATCTACGACGCGTCGAGCATCGGGTGGGCACAGGCTCATATAGATCGTCTCCTGCGAACG
>CAMYIQ010000247.1 GCA_947258465.1 uncultured Erythrobacter sp. | reverse complement strand
GCGGGGAGGCCGGCCTTCATGGGAAAATCGGTCTTCGGGAGGAAAACCGTGTCTCTGTAATCGCGCTTCTCGGACATGAGGTGCGCCGCTAACCGAATTGGCGCGCGGTGGAAAGAGTTTCGGTCAGCCGAGCAGGCGTCGCGCCTCGTCGCAATCCCGCTCCATTTGCGCGATCAGGGCGTCGAGCGAATCGAACTTCGCTTCGCCGCGCAGGAAGTGGTGGAAGGCGACTTCGATCTCCTGCCCGTAGAGATCGTCTGAGAAATCGAAGAAATATGGCTCGAGCAGTTCCTTGGGCGGATCGAATTGCGGGCGCACGCCGATATTTGCCGCGCCCCTGAGTTCCTGCCCGGTCGACAGGATGCGCCCGGTCACTGCGTAGACGCCATATTTCGGGCGCAGATAATGCTCGACCGGCAGGTTCGCCGTGGGATAGCCGATCTCGCGCCCGCGCTTGTCGCCGTGCTGAACCACGCCGCGAATGGCGAAGGGGCGGGTGAGCAGGCGCGCGGCCTCCTGCGGATCGCCCTCGCGCAGCGCATCGCGCACGCGGCTGGAGGATACGGGCTCGCCGCCATCCATCACCGGCGGCACCGCGCGCGCCTCGATCCCGACATCCCTGCCGAGGCGCACCAGCTTCTCGAAATTGCCGCCCCGCGCCTTGCCGAAGGTGAAATCCTCGCCGGTAACGACTCCTGCAACGCCGAGGTGGTCGCCGAGCAGCTTGCCGACGAAATCCTCTGCCGTGGTCCCGGCCAGTTCGCCGTCGAAATGGAACACCAGCATCGCGGTCGCCCCGGCGGCGATATAGTGTTCCTGCCGCTGTTCGAGCGTGGTCAGCCGGAAGGGCGGCACATCGGGTTTGAAATGGCGCACCGGATGCGGGTCGAACGTCGCGATGATCGAGGGGCGGCCTTCCGCGCGCGCCCAGCGAATCGCCTCGCCCGCCACGGCCTGGTGGCCGAGGTGGAAGCCGTCGAAATTGCCCAGCGCGATGATGGCGCCGCGCAAGCTTGCGGGCAGCGGTTCGCGGTGATCGAGCCATCTCATCGCGTGGTCTCCTGCGGCACCAGCCCTTCGCCGATCACCCGCAGCGCATTGCCGCCCATCGCAGCGCGAATTTCGTCCTCGGTGAAACCTTCGTCGATCAGCGCCTGCGTAACCTGGGTCAGCTGCGACGTGTCGAAGCGCACGGTGACCGCGCCGTCATAGTCGCTGCCCAGCGCGACATGCTCGATCCCCACGAGGTCGCGAATATGCTTCATCGCGCGGGCGGTGGCGCGCGGAGAAGTGTCGCACACCGCGCCTTCCCAATAGCCGACGCCAATAATGCCGCCCGTCGCCGCCACGCCCTGAATCTCCCGGTCGGTCAGATTGCGATTGACCTCGCAGGTCGCCTGCACGCCGCCATGGCTGGAGACGACGGGACGCGTCGCTATGGCGAGCACTTCGGCAACGCACTGGTGGCTGCAATGCGCGATATCGACGATCATCCCCATGCGTTCCATCCGGCGGATCACGTCGCGTCCCATCGGGGTGAGCCCGCCCTTTTCGATCCCGTGCATCGATCCGGCAAGTTCGTTGTCGAAGAAATGGGTGAGGCCCGCCATGCGCATGCCTGCTGCATAAAGCCGGTCGAGATTGTCGGGATTGCCTTCGAGACTCTGAAGGCCTTCGGCGCTGAACAGGGCGCCGACCGGCTTGGGCGCGTCCTTACGTGCCGCCATCAGGCGATCGAGGTCCGCCGGGGTCCAGACCTGATAGATTTCATCGCGCCCGGCCTCGATGGCACGCTCCAGCTTCTCGGCATGCCATAGCGAGCGTTCGAGCAGGCTACCCCAGGTCCGCACCGGCTGCATCTGGCCGATTGCCAGCAGCGTGATGTTGTCGCTGTCGGCGGAATTCGAATCGTAGTTCTGCCCTCGCGGGGTCTTGGTCACGCTGGAGAAGACCTGCAGCGCGACATTGCCTTCGCGCAGTCGTGGCAGATCGACATGGCCGCGCTCCGCCCGGTCGAGCATGTCGCGCTTCCACAGCAGCGTGTCGGCGTGAAGATCGACGATCTCGAGCGTCGCATGGAGCGCTTTCGCCTCGTCCGACACTTCGATGAGCGGCTTGCCGTCGATCTGGTTCATATCCCGCTCGGCCATTCCCGGGGCAAGGAGGAAGAAGCCGGCGAGTGCGATGAGTATCGCGCCGAGAAGGCTGTAGAGCAGCTTGCGCATCATGCCGCACGCTCCAGCGTGACGAAGCTGTAGGCAGGCAAAGCGCCTTCGCTCGCGAAATCCTCGCGGCCGATTACGTTCCATTGGGGGCCGAGTGGCTTCATGAAGGTATCGCCTTCGAATTCTGCGTGAATTTCGGTCAGTTCGATGCGGTCGGCATGTTCCATGAACACATCGTAAATCGCAGCGCCGCCGATGACGGCCACGTCGCCGTCTCCTGCGACAGACAGCGCTTCTTCGACCGAACGAACAACTTCCGCGCCGGTCGAATCCCAGCGCTCGCGGCGAGTCAGCACGATATGGCGGCGACCCGGCAACAGGCCCGGTAGGCTCTCGAAGGTCTTGCGGCCCATGATCATCGGCTTGCCCATCGTCAGCGCCTTGAACCGCTTCAGGTCGGCGGGCAGGTACCACGGCAGCGCGCCGTCCTTGCCGATGCAGCCATTGGCCGCGCGGGCATAGATCAGGAACAGGCTCACCGTTCGAGCCGGGTCACATGGCCCATCTTGCGCCCTTCGCGAACCTTGGCCTTGCCGTAATCGTGCAGATGCGTGTCGGGCGTCGCCAGATGCTCTTGCGCTGTCGCGATGTCGGCGCCGATGATGTTCGTCATGGTGACGGACTTCGCGACAGTCGCCGTATCGCCTAGCGGCAGACCCGCGACCGCGCGAATGTGATTCTCGAACTGGCTGGTGGCGGCGCCCTCGATCGACCAGTGGCCGGAATTATGCACGCGGGGCGCCATCTCATTGAAGATCGGCCCTTCATGCGTGGCGAAGAATTCGAGCGTCAGCACGCCGACATATTTCAGCGCATCGGCGACCTGTCGCGCCAGTTCGCGCGCTTCGTCAACCTGGGTTTCGATCATGCCGCCTGCGGGCAGGGTGGAGGCGGCGAGAACGCCGCCTTCATGCGTGTTGCGCGCCGAATCCCAGAACCGGATTTCGCCATCTTGGCCGCGCACGAGGATGACCGAGAATTCGGCTTCGAATTCGACAAAGCCTTCGTAGATCAACGGGACGTCGGGCAGACGCAAGCCCTGCGCATCGCGGTCCGATCCGATCCGCCACTGGCCCTTGCCGTCATAGCCGTCTCGCCGGGTCTTGAGAATGCCGGGCGCGCCCAGCCGATCAACCGCCGCCTCGAGGTCGCTGCGCGAATCGACTCGTGCATAAGCGGCGGGCCGGCCGCCCAGCCCTTCCACGAAGCGCTTCTCGGCGAGGCGATCCTGAGCGGTTTCGAGCGCCCGTGGATGCGGAAAAATGCGCCCTTCCGGCATGGCGGTGGCCGTGGCGACGGGTACGTTCTCGAATTCCCAGGTGACTACGTCGCACTGCGCGGCAAAGGCGGCAAGGGCTGCCGTTTCGCCCCACTTGTTGACGAACAGATCGTCGCAGACCTGATTGACGACATTGTCGCCTTCGGGCGCGTAGGCGATGCAGCGATAGCCCAATTGTGCGGCGCTCACGGCCATCATTCGGCCAAGTTGCCCACCGCCGAGGATACCGATTGTCGAACCGCGCTTCAGCATCAGTCGACGGGGCGCTCGGTCACGGCTGCGCTGCGCGCCGCGCGCCAATCCTGCAGGCGCTGCGAAAGCGCGGAGTCGTGATTGGCGAGGATCGCGGCGGCAAGCAGGCCCGCATTGGTCGCGCCCGCCTTGCCGATGGCCAGTGTTCCGACCGGTACGCCGGCGGGCATCTGGACGATCGAAAGCAGGCTGTCCTCGCCCGACAAGGCCCTTGATTGCACGGGCACGCCAAGCACCGGAACATGGGTCAGCGCGGCGATCATGCCGGGCAAATGCGCGGCGCCACCCGCGCCTGCAATAATTACCTCGAAGCCCGCATCCGCCGCGCCCTTGGCGAAATCATACATGCGATCCGGCGTGCGGTGGGCCGAGACGATGCGCACATCGCTTTCGACACCCAGCTCTTCGAGCACCTCGGCGGCGCAGGTCATGGTGTCCCAATCGGACTGGCTGCCCATGACGATGGCGACCTTGGCGTTCATCTCAGGCATCCTTCAGATAGTAGCGGTCGCCCGACACCTGCATGCCGTCGAATTCATAGACGATCGGTTGGCCGGTCGGGATTTCGAGACCGGTAATCTCGTCGTCCGAGATGTTCGACAGATGCTTCACCAGCGCACGCAGCGAATTGCCATGGGCGGAGATGATGACCGTTTCACCCTTGCCGAGTTGCGGCAGGATCGCGCTTTCCCAATAGGGCAGAACGCGCTCGATGGTAAGCTTGAGGCTTTCGGTGCGCGGCACGTCGATCCCGGCATAGCGCGGGTCGTCCGACAGATCGAATTCGCTACCCGCTTCGAGCTCGGGCGGGGGGACATCGAAACTGCGGCGCCAGATATGGACCTGCTCGTCGCCATGCTTCTCGCGCGTTTGCTGCTTGTCGAGGCCGGTTAGTCCGCCATAGTGGCGCTCGTTCAGGTGCCAGTCGCGCGTGACCGGGATCCACAGGCGGTCGCAGGCTTCG
>CAMYIQ010000246.1 GCA_947258465.1 uncultured Erythrobacter sp. | reverse complement strand
CATATCCGACGAGCGGTTGGCCGAAGGCTGTTTGCGATGCCGTCATGCCGACCTTGCAGCCGGCCTTCTCGAATTCGTCTGCGAAAATACGTGGGTTCAGGCCAAGCCGGCGATCGGGCGCCCGGAGGAAAACCGGTTCGAAGACATTGCCGCGCTGAAAGCCGAACTCGGCATCGCCTGACCGACCACATGAGCCGATCCGGCAGCAAGAAGCGTAAGGAGACGACATGATTTTGGAAAAGATCAAAATGCCCGGACTTTCCCAACTGTCTTATCCGATCGGCTCACAACGCAAAGGGGGTGACAAGCTCGCTATCGATCTCGGCTCCACGGGCGACTGGCGGTCAGCGTCACGGGCTCTTGCAGGCCAGAAGGGGTAAGCACGCCTTGGCCCGGATGACCGCCCCGAAACGATACATGCGCATGCTGCGCACCCTAGCGCTCGTCTTGATTGCCGCTGGGCTATTCGTCCAGTCTGCCGCCCATGCGTCGGCGGTTCCGCAAGCGCCCATGAAGTCGGAGGTCAATTGTGCAGAAATGCGCATGGCGACCGAACCCTCGCTCACTCACGACAGCGACGGGCCGCGATGCGGGGATATTCGCTTCGAATGCCTCGTGACTCACGGTTGTATCCCGCCGTTGGCGCTTGTCGATGATGCGATGGCGCCGCGAGACCATCTTTTAACACCATTCCTGTTTACCGTAGTTACCGGCGTTCCTTTATCGGGTACCGGACACGGCCCCGAAACCCCGCCTCCGCAAGCACGGGCGTAGCGCTCGTGCGGGAGTGATCCTGCACGCCCATACCGGACGAACGGGTACGCGCATTTCGCGCCCGCCCGCAAGATCCGACCGCGCGCTTGGCGCGCCTCTTTGCGGAACGAAAATCATGAAACGAGTATGTTGGACCGCGCTTCCGGTCCTGTTGGCCTTCGCGTCGGCAAGTAACGCCCAATCGGTGCGGTACAAAGACGCTCTGAAAGCAGCGGCCCACGACCAACCGCAAGTCCGCGCAAGCGAATTGCGGCTCGATGCACGGCGCGACGTCGCCGATGCAGCCGACGAATTGCCCGATCCGAAACTGCGAGTCGGCCTGCGCAATCTGCCGGTTACCGGTCCCGATCCGCTCGACCCGACCATGATGACCGTGCTCGAGGTCGGCGTCGATCAGCAGATACCGAACCCTGCCGAACGCCGCGCGCGCGCCGGACTGGCCGTTGCCGACATCGCGCGGGCCTCCGCCGAGCTGTCCTATGCGCGGAATATAGCCCGGCTGGGCGCGGGGCGCGCGTGGATATCGCTAGCCTATGCCCAACGGGCCGAAGACGTTGCAAACGACGCTCTCCACGAAATCGAGCGCCTGGTGCCGCTGGCACGAAGTTCGGTAGCCGCCGGCACAGCCAGACCCGGTGAAAGCCTGGAGGTCCGCCGTGCGGTCCTCAAAGTGGAAGACAGGCGGACACAAATCCGGGCCGACATGCAGACGGCGCAGGCCCGCCTTGCCCGCTATATCGCTGTAGCGGAAGCGCTGGCCGTTGGCCCACCCCCTTCACCCGAGGTCAATCCCGAGCAATTGCGCGCGTCGCTGGAGTACACCCCGGAAATCCTGCTCGCGGAGACGGAGATCAGGCAGGCCGAAGCGGGTGTAGATCTGGCACGATCGGACCTGCGACCCGATTTCAGCGTGGGCGCCAGTTACGGCGTCCGCGAACGCCGCTATGGCGATCTATTCTCGGTCATGGGCACGGTAACCCTGCCACTGTTCGCCAAACGCCGACAGCAACCCAGGATAGAGGCTGCTCGCGCGCAAGCCGCCGCGGCGAGCGAAGCCAGACTGGACATGCTGCGCACGCTCGAAGCCCAGTTTGGGGCGGATCTTGCGGCATGGCGCAGCGCCTATCGGCAATGGCGACGCGCCAGCGATGAACTGCTTCCCCTGGCTGTAAGCCGGGCCGGGCTTGAGCGCGCGAGTTTTGCCGCGGGCCGCGCAGACCTACTCGACGTAATCGACGCGATCAAAACGCTGGCGCTGCTGCGCATCGAAATCCTCGCGCGCGAGCAAGCCACTGTCGAAGCCGCAGCCAATCTACGACTGACCTACAGGGAGCATGGCCAATGAGAGCCGCAACACAATCCGCGTGGGACAGACTGTCGCCGCGTCAGAAGTCATGCGCAATGGCGGCCACCGCCGCCCTGATCGCCCTCGTCGCCGGATATGGTTTGGCACAGCTCGGCAACGGCGGCGCGAGGCCGAAAGAGAGCACCGGCGGGTCGGACAGCGAATGCGAGGAAGTGCTCTACTGGTACGATCCGATGGTCCCGGGCCAGCAGTTCGACAAGCCTGGCAAGTCGCCCTTCATGGATATGGAGTTGCTGCCCAAATGCGCGGGTGAGGAGGTATCGGCCGGGGTGAAAATCAATCCCGGCATGGTGCAGAATTTCGGGATCCGCATGGCAGAGGCCGAATACGGCATTCTCGAACCCGAAGTGACCGTAACCGGTGTGCTGGCCTATAACGGGCGCGACGTCGCGATCGTCCAGCCACGCGCAGGCGGCTATGTCGAGCGAACCTATGGCCATGCGCCGGACGACGTCGTCGGGCGCGGTGCGCCCCTCGTCGATATCCTCGTGCCCGAATGGGGCGGCGCCCAGCAGGAATATCTCGCTGTGCTGCGCAGCGGCGACGAGGAACTGGCTCGCGCCATGCGCGAACGGATGCGCCTGCTCGGCATGTCCCCCAAGCTGATTGCATCGGTCGGACGCAGCGGGCGGCCACACTCGACGATCACGGTTACGGCACCGATCGGAGGGGCGATCACATCGCTCGCAGTGCGCCCGGGGATGAATGTGACATCAGGTCAGACACTGGCGGAAATCACCGGTTTCTCCCCGATCTGGCTCGACGCCGCCGTGCCCGAGACACAAGCTGCGAATGTTCGTGTCGGACAGCCGGTCAGCGCGACGCTGACCGCATTTCCCGACGAACGGTTCGCGGGACAGATTGTCGCCATCCTTCCCAGCGCACAGGACGCGAGCCGGACAATCACCGTTCGCGCCGAACTGCCCAATCCATCGGGACGGCTCAAGCCGGGCATGTTCGCGCAGGTTTCCCTGACCCCCGATACCCGCCGGGCGCTGCTGGTTCCTTCAGAAGCGGTAATCCGGACCGGACGGCGAACCATCGTAATGGTCGGACAGGATGAGAGCGGCTTCATGCCCGCCGAGGTTCGTATCGGACGCGAAGCAAGCGGCAGAACCGAAGTTCTGGACGGCCTCGCGGTCGGCGAAAAGGTCGTCACCTCCGGCCAGTTCTTGCTCGATTCAGAAGCAAGCCTCACCGGTCTCGATGTCCGCCCGATCGATCTGGCAAGCGCCGGGACCAAAGAGAGCGACGAGGAAACACGCTTCAGCGCCACGGGTACCATCGAGACGATTGCCGATGGTACCGTGACCCTGCGCCACAGCGCCGTACCGCAGCTCGATTGGCCCGCGATGACGATGACATTCCGTCTCAAGGACGCGGCTCAGATACGTGGGTTCAGGAAAGGTGACAGGGTACGCTTCACCTTCATTCGGCAAGATGCCGGTCCCCGGATCGAGACCATCCGGAGGAGCGGACAATGATTGCCAGAATCATCGACGCTTCGATCGCGAACCGGCTGTTCATCGTGCTTGGCGCCATTGCCGTGACCTTGGCCGGTTTTTGGGCCGTACGCACGACACCGGTCGACGCACTGCCCGATCTCTCCGACGTCCAGGTCGTGGTCCGCTCCAACTATCCGGGGCAAGCGCCGCGCATCATCGAGGATCAGGTCACCTACCCGCTGGCAACAACCATGCTGTCGGTCCCAGGCGCGAAGACCGTGCGCGGGTATTCAATGGTTGGTGACAGCTACGTCTATATCATCTTCGAAGATGGCACCGATCTTTACTGGGCGCGGTCGCGCGTCCTGGAATATCTGAACCAGGTGCAGAACAGCCTGCCCGAAGGGGTGACAAGCACGCTCGGACCTGACGCGACCGGTGTCGGCTGGGTGTACGAATACGCTCTAGTCGACCGGACCGGCGGGCATGATCTGGCTGGCCTTCGCAGCCTGCAGGACTGGTTCCTGCGCTATGAGCTCAAGACCATTCCGGGCATTGCCGAGATCGCCAGCGTCGGCGGGATGGTCAAGCAATATCAGGTCGTTCTCCAGCCCTTCCGGATGGCGTCGTTCGGCGTCACCCATGCCGAACTCGTGAGTGCGATCCAGTCGGCGAACCAGGAATCCGGCGGCTCGATCATCGAGATGGGCGAAGCCGAATACATGGTCCGCGCATCGGGTTATCTCGGCAATCTCGACGATTTCCGGGCAATCCCCTTGCGCGCAACTGCTGGTGGCATACCGGTTACCCTGGGCGATGTAGCGACGATCCAGATCGGGCCGGAATTGCGCCGCGGGATCGCCGAACTCAACGGTGAAGGCGAAGTTGCCGGCGGTATCGTCATTCTGCGCCAAGGTGCGGACGCGCGTAGCGCCATCCGGGCCATCGAGCAGAAACTCGACGAGTTGCAGGCCAGCCTGCCCGACGGCGTCGAGATCGTCGCGACCTATGACCGTTCGCAACTGATCGATGCCTCGGTCGAAAACCTCACTTACAAGCTTATCGAAGAGTTTATCGTGGTGGCCTTGGTGTGCGTGCTGTTCCTCTGGCACGCACGATCGGCCCTGGTCGTCATCATCACCTTGCCCCTGGGGGTGCTCGCCGCTTTCATCGTAATGCGTTTTCAGGGGGTCAACGCGAATATCATGTCGCTGGGTGGGATCGCGATCGCCATCGGTGCGATGGTCGACGCCGCGGTCGTCATGATCGAGAACGCCCACAAGCATCTCGAACGGTGGGAACACGAAAATCCGGATGCCGTTCTCGCGGCGAAGGAACGGTGGCGTATCATCGCCGACGCTTCGAAGGAAGTCGGCCCTGCGCTGTTCTTCAGCCTGCTGATCATCACCCTGTCCTTCCTGCCGGTCTTTACGCTGCAGGCGCAGGAAGGGCGCTTGTTCGCCCCACTCGCCTTCACCAAGACCTATGCCATGGCGGCGGCGGCCATTCTCTCGGTGACACTGGTACCGGTAATGATGGGCTGGCTGATCCGGGGAAAGATCCCATCGGAGGATGCGAACTTCCTCAATCGCTGGTTGACAAAAATCTATCGCCCCGGGCTCGACTGGGTCATGCGACGGCCCAAGGCGACCTTGGCGATTGCCGGTGTTATCTTTCTTACCACCGCTATTCCCTTTACTCGATTGGGCGGGGAGTTCCTGCCGCCCCTCGACGAGGGCGACCTGCTCTACATGCCTAGCGCGCTGCCCGCTCTGTCTCCCGGCGAAGCATCGGCGCTACTGCAACGCACCGATCGCCTTATCAAGTCGGTCCCGGAGGTTGAAACCGTATTCGGCAAGGCGGGACGCGCCGATACGGCAACCGACCCGGCACCGCTCACTATGTTCGAGACCACGATCCGCTTCAAACCGCGCGATCAATGGCGCGAGGGAATGACTCCGGACAAGCTCGTCGAGGAGTTGGACCGGGTGGTCAAGGTGCCCGGGCTCGCCAATGTATGGGTCCCGCCCATCCGCAATCGCATCGACATGCTGGCCACCGGCATCAAGAGCCCGATCGGGGTCAAGGTCTCAGGCGACGACCTTGAGGAAATCGAGCGCGTCGCGCTCGAGATCGAAGGTATCGCCAAGGCCGTCCCCGGCGTGAGTTCGGCGCTTGCCGAACGGCTCTCTGGCGGCCGCTATGTCGATGTCGATATCGATCGGGCGGCAGCCGCACGATACGGGCTTAACATCGCGGACGTTCAGCAGATTGTCGCCGGCGCAGTCGGCGGCGCAAACATCGCCCGTACCGTCGAGGGCCTGGCGCGCTACCCTATCAATGTGCGCTATCCTCGCGAAATCAGGGACAGCGTCGATGAACTCAGGGCCTTGCCGGTTCTGACGCCGTCCGGCCAGCAGATCACGCTCGGCACTGTCGCCCGTATCGCCGTCAGCGACGGTCCGCCGATGCTCAAGAGCGAACAGGGCCGACTGACCAGCTATATCTATGTCGATGTCCGGGGCCGCGATCTTACTTCGGTGGTCGCCGACCTCCAGGAAGCCGTCGCTGCGGGCGTCGATCTGCCTGACGGGGTCAGCCTGTCCTATGCGGGCCAGTTCGAATATCTGACACGCGCCTACGAGCGGCTGAAGATCGTGGTGCCGGCCACGCTCGCGATCATCTTCCTGCTGCTCTATCTCATTTTCCGGCGCTGGGACGAAGCCTTGCTGATCATGGGCACACTGCCCTTCGCGCTGACGGGCGGATACTGGCTGCTCTATCTGATGGGTTATAATCAGTCGGTGGCGACCGCTGTCGGCTTCATCGCGCTTGCCGGTGTTTCGGCGGAATTCGGCGTGGTGATGCTGATCTATCTGAAAGCCGCGCTGGAGCGACGTCGCGGTGATCTGAGCGCCGGAGAGGTGGACGAGGCAATAAGGGAAGGCGCGCTCCTGCGCGTGCGGCCCAAGGCGATGACCGTCGCAGTCATCCTTGCAGGTCTCTTTCCGATCCTGATCGGCACTGGCGCGGGCTCGGAAGTCATGAGCCGCATCGCTGCGCCGATGGTCGGCGGCATGATCACCGCCCCGCTCCTGTCCATGTTCCTGCTTCCCGCGGCCTATCTGCTGTTGCGTCGACCCCGTGGTCACGATCGATACGACGGGGGCGAGACGAGAGATACGCTTCGCCCGACTCCCTGAAGATGGCCGAATTTTGAGGGGTAAGCCCGGGCCGCGCGTATCAGGGATGACCGACCAATCCGATCCGGACCACAAAAGGAAAGACGATATGAAAAAGTTTCTTCTCGCGGCATCTGTTCTGGCGACGGTCGTCGCAGCTCCCGCGATCGCACAGGAAACACAGCATCAGCACGACAGCGGACACAAGTCTGGCATGCAGATGGAACACAATGGCGGGATGCAGCAGCACCAGCAGGCCATGCAGGAAATGCGCGACCTTAGACAGCGAGCAAACGCGGCAACGGACCCGGCAGAACGCCAACGATTGATGGCCGAACACCGCAAGAAGATGAAAGAGCAGATGGCACAGATGATGTCGGGCGAAAACGCCGAGATGATGAAGCAGTGCCATCAGCATATGGCGATGATGCAAGAGATGATGGCGCAGATGGCGGAGAACCCTGCCATGGCTGAGGGCGGGAAGACGCAACAATAGTCGCCCCTTCATCAATGGCGCCTTGTTCCACACCCAAGCATCCGGACGATTGCATTACGCAGTCCCCCTGAATCGCCCGGATGCAACCCCGGCCTTCGTCATTTCTAATCCGATGACGAAGGCCGGCAATCCGCCTCAGCTGAGCAAAGCCCAAACGATCTGCCGGGGCGGAGCCCATGACAATGAACGGCACGGAGCCAGTAACAATCGAACGCATCGTGCCGCCGTTCGCTTCGGCCGATAACCCCGCTCCGGGGCGTTCATATTTGTCACGGCACCCGGTTTTGAACGCCGAGATACCCTTAAGGAGACATCGAATGCGTGTAGCAACCTATCTTGGCCTGCTGGCTGCCCCATTTGCCCTTGCGGCGTGCGACAGCGCCCAGGAAACGCCAGAGTCGGCAGAGACGATGATGGGCAATTCCATGCCCGGCGGCGATGGAATGCCCATGTCAGGCGACATGCCTATGTCAGACGATATGCCCATGATGGGGGACACCGATGCGATGCATGATGCTCGCGCCGAAGGCACGGTAACCGCGATCGATCCGGAAGCGGGTACGATCACCATCAAGCATGGCCCGGTCCCCGCGATCGACTGGCCCGCGATGACCATGAGCTTCGAGGCCGACAAGCAATTGCGCGAGCAGGTCAGCGTGGGCGACGCCGTGGCCTTCGAGTTTACCACCGGCCCTCAAGGCAGCAACATCACTTCCATTGCCCCCCAATAAGGTAGCGGGAGAGCACCGGAGGCCAATACTCTAGCGAGGGAGCGGTACGAAGATGAACGGCAGGGAAAAGCCATTCCTTATCGATCGGCGCAAGCTGGTCGGGGGTATCGGCCTTGCAGCGTTCGGATCGACCGCTCTCCCGCTCGCCGGCTGCCAGGTACGCAATGCAGTAATGCTCGATGGTTCGGACGAGAGTAATCCGCTCGCCATCCCACCCTTGAACACCGGCAGGATCGAGCAGGGTGAGCGAACCTTTCGCCTGTCCGTAACTGCGGGTGAAAAAGAGTTCGTCCCGGGTACAGCTTCGCAAACTATCGGTATCGAGGCGCCCTATCTGGGGCCTACGCTGGACATGCGCCGCGGTGAGCGCGTGCGCTTTCACATCGACAACGAACTGAGCGAAGACGTCACCCTCCATTGGCACGGCTTCGAACTTCCTGCCGCCGCCGATGGGGGGCCTCATCAAGTGATCCGTCCGGGCGAGCGCTGGAGCCCGTCATACGAAGTTCGCCAGCGCGCCTCGCTCTATTGGTGCCATTCGCACGTGCATGGCCGGTCGGGGCCGCAGGTCTATGCCGGCCTCGCCGCGCCGATATACGTCCGCGACGAGGAAGAAGAACGCCTCGACCTGCCAAGCGAATACGGTGTCGACGACATTCCGGTGATCGTCCAGGACCGGATAATCGACGGTTCGGGCCGGATACTCTATCCGCTGAACATGCACACCCGGATGATGGGCGTTCAAGGCGATGCCGTCTATGTCAACGGCACCCGCAACGCACTGTTCGAAACGCGCACCGGACAAGTGCGGCTGCGCATTCTCAACGGATCGAATGCCCGGTTTTACGACTTTGCGCTCGAAGGAAACCGGTCGATGCAACTCGTCGCGAGCGATGGCGGATTGCTGGCGTCGCCGCATTCCGTGCGTTCGCTCATGCTCGCCCCCGGGGAACGCGCGCAGGTCGTCATCGATCTTTCCGATGGGCGCCCGCTGCGGCTGGTGGCCCGCAGCCCGCGCAACGCCATGGGTATGATGGGCGGCCGCAGGCGGGGCATGATGGGGCGCCGGGAGGATCGCGGCGGCGATGTGGTCCCCATTCTCGACCTACGACCGACAGGCTCTTTCAAGGCAACGCGCCTGCCTGCGCAGTTGGCGCCCCTGCCCGCGCCCGATCCGTCGCTTGCCGTCCGGAGGCGGCGTTTCGTGCTGGATATGGGCATGATGGGACGGCGCATGTCGATCAACGGCGCATCCATGGATATGAACGTCGTCAATGCGCGCATACCCGTTGGACAATGGGAGATATGGGAGATCGTGAACGCTTCGATGATGGCCCACCCCTTCCACATCCATAATGTGCAGTTCCGGGTGCTCGACCGCGATGGCAAAGCGCCTCCGCCGTTGGAAACGGGCTTCAAGGACACGGTGATCGTCAATTCGCGAGAACAGGTCCGCCTGCTGCTCCGCTTCGAGGAGCACACCGATCCCGATCTGCCCTATATGTATCATTGTCATATCCTCGAGCACGAGGACGCGGGCATGATGGGCCAGTTCGTGGTCGTCTGATCCCCAAATGCGGTTCCTCGGGAGATTCAGCAGCCAAAACCGTTCACCCTAAGGCCCGCGCGCCCCATGATCGGTTCGCTGGCGCCCCGCTCGATGGTCGACCACCAGCGCATCTTCGCAATCGCGCGCCAGACATGCTTCGAACGTGGCATGCGCAATGCCGAAACGCTGCGTGAGACGGGCGCGGAGCGATAGCTTCAGCTCCTCGAAGGCAGCGAGCGAATCAAACGACGGGACGATATGCGTTTCGAGGGCGCGATGATGTTCGCCCAGGTTCCAGATATGAACGTGATGGACGCTCTCGACACCCTGCTGACCTTCGAGGAATTCGACGATGCGGTCGAACTCCAACTCATCCGGCACTGCGCCCATCAGCAATCGTACGGTCCGGGGCAGGAGCGTGATGCCCTGCCAGATAACGTAACCTGCAATAACCAGCGTAATCACCAGATCGGCGACGTAGAGATCATACAGGAGAATGAGAATCCCGGCGACGATCACGCCCACCGAGGCCAGGGCGTCCGAGACATTATGCAGGAAAGCGGCTTTCATGTTTATGCTTTCATGCGCGCCGCGATAGACGATGAAGGCGGTGACAAGATCGATGACAAGAGCAACACCGGCGACAGCGATCACCGTCCAACCTTCGACGGGCTGCGGATCGGCAAACCGGTTGATCGCCTCGACGATCAGATAAAAACCGATGATGAGCAGAGTCGTCAGGTTGATTAGCGCTGCGACGACCTCGCCCTGCGCATAGCCAAAGGTCATAAGCTTGTCGGCGGGGCGCCGACCTATCCGGCGCGCGAACCAGGCCAGCCCGAGTGAAGCCGCATCGCTGAAATTGTGCAATGCGTCCGCTATGAGCGCGAGCGAGCCGGACACGATACCACCGATGATCTGGGCCAATGTCAAAAGGACATTGATCGCTACTGCGAGAACCAACTGACGATCGCTGAGTTGTTCCTCTCCATGACTGTGCCCTGTGTGCCCACCCGACTGCGCCATCATTGCACTCCCCTATTCGTGTTATCGCTTCGATAGCCACGCAATTGCGCGCGAGCTAATCCGGGGCCATTCCCTTGGCCTACAAGCGCGACCGGGGTCAGGATTCCAGGACATATCCCCGGTCCCATGTCTCTGTGGAACGCTATCATTCGCGTTCCTCGCCATGCACCGTCCCGCGCTCGTCATGACTATCCATGTGAGCATCGCGCAAGATGTCGATACCCCCATAGATCGCGATCCCGGCCACCGCGATGCCGACGACGAGATCCGGCCAGTTCGCACCCGTCAGCATCACGATGATCGCAGCGATGATGATGCCACCATTGGAAATGAAATCGTTGAAACTGAAGGTCGTGGCCGCGCGCAAGTTCACATCCTTGCCTTCCATGTTCTGTAACAGGCGGAGACAGACCAGATTGACCACCGCTGCGACAGCCGCCATCGCCAACATCATCATGCCAGCGGGATCCGACCCGTCCACGAAACGCCTGATGGCATCGATGATGACGCCTGCCGCAAAGACCAGCAGCATGATTCCCGAAAAGCGCGCGGCTCCCCGCTTCCATCGGCGCGGGCGGGCGAGCGCCAACAGGCTGAGCGCATAAACAAGCGCATCGGAGGAATTGTCGAGGCCGTTCGCAAGCAGCGCGTTGGAATCGGCAAGATAGCCGACCGCGAAGAACCCGATGGCGATGGCGACGTTAAGCCACAGTACCACCCAGAGTGTTCCGCGCCTTTTCGCCGTATCCAGCCTGATTTCCCCTTCGCCGCTCATGAAGGCTCCTTTGCGATCCTCACGCCTTTTCCTGCCGCATAACGCGGTGAGGGCGTAAGAATTTCCTCGTTGGTCCGACACAAAGAACGATTGAGCTGGTTCACTCCGTCCTTCCAATCCACCGCGATGCGATCAAAAGAAGACAGGCGGGCGGAGTGGCCGCTGTGCACGGCCACTCCTCCGAAACGCATCCTTCGGTCACCCATGTGCTGCATGAGCTGCCCAGCAAGGAGCGCCATTAAACTATGTCTCCCAGCTCACGCTGCTCGGCTCGTGTGGTGTTCCGGCGCAGGCGGTCCCGCCATCTTGTGCGCCAACTCTGCCCGTCGTTCGAACGGTTCAGAACGAGCCGCGCGATTGCGGGCAGAACGAAAAGTGTGAGCGCAGTTGCCGTAATCAACCCGCCAATGACGACAGTTGCCAGCGGTCTTTGCACTTCCGCCCCGGTACCCGTGGCGATCGCCATCGGGACGAAACCGAGCGACGCAACGAGAGCAGTCATCAGCACCGGTCGCAGCCGGGCCAAGGCACCATCCACAACCGCTTTGCTGAGTTCGACACCTTGCTCCAGGCGTTGGCGGATCGCGGTGACCATCACAAGTCCATTGAGTGTCGCCACTCCCGACAGCGCGATGAAGCCCACGGCCGCCGAAACGGAGAACGGCATGCCGCGCAGCGCCAGAGCGAACACCCCGCCCGCAAGGCCCATTGGAATGGCGGTGAAGACGGCGAGTGCCGGCACCCATCCGCCAAGCGCCATGTAGAGCAGCAGCAGGATCACCGCAAAGGCCAGCGGCACGACCAGGGCAAGCCGTCCCTGGGCCGCCTGCAGGTTCTGGTACTGGCCGCCCCATTCGATGAACGAGGCTGCAGGCAGTTCGACCCGATCGCGCACTCCTTCCTGAGCTTCCTCGACGAAGGTGCCGAGATCGCGCTCGCGCACATTGGCCGAGACGATAACAAGGCGGCGGCCCTGTTCACGGCGCACTTCGGCCAGCCCGTCGACCACCTGGAATTGGGCGACAGTGCGCAAAGGCACGGTCGCTCCATTGGGCAGCAATATCGGCAGCGTCCCGAGCTGGTCGAAGTCATCGCGTGTCGCATCGGCGAGGCGCACCATCACGTCGAATCTGCGATCACCTTCGAAGACGAGACCCGCCGGTCGGCCGCCAAGCGCTATGGCAACCGACTGAGCCACATCTTCCACGGTCAGGCCGTATCGGGCGATCGTCGGCCGATCGAAGACGATGTCGAGCGTCGGGAAGCCTGTCACCTGCTGGACCTTGACGTCAGCGGCGCCCTCGATGTCCCGCAGGACACCTGCAACCTCGTTGGCAGTCGAGGTCATGGCGGCGAGATCGTCGCCATAAATTTTGACCGCGACATCGCCGCGCACGCCAGCGATTAGCTCGTTGAAGCGCAGTTCGATCGGTTGGCTGAATTCATAAAGGTTGCCAACCAGACCATTGAGGGCGCTTTCCATTTCGGAAACGAGCTCATCCTTCGGAAGATCCGGGTCGGGCCATTCCTCGCGTGGCTTCAGAATGACGTAGGCGTCGGATGCGTTGGGCGGCATCGGATCGCTCGCAACCTCCGCCGTTCCGGTACGTGAGAACACCAGCGCAACTTGCGGGAACTGCTCGAGCCGGTCTTCCACCTGGCGTTGCATGGCAAGCGACCGTTCGAGCGACGTGGACGGAATCCTGAGCGACTGGACGGCGATATCGCGTTCGTCGAGCTGCGGAGTAAACTCGCTCCCCAGCAGGGTGAAAACGAAAGCCGCCAGAACGAACAGTCCCGCCCCGCCAGCGATCACTGGCCAAGGCCGGGCAATCGTTTTTCTCAGCAGCGGGCCATAGCGTTCCTTCGCCAGGCGGATCGGCTTGACCTCCTTTTCAGTCATCTTCTTGTTTAAAAGCACGGCGATCATGGCCGGTACGAAGGTAAGCGACAGGACGAAAGCCGAAGCGAGCGCCAGCATGACCGTGATCGCCATGGGTGAGAAAGTTTTGCCCTCCACGCCGGAGAACGTCAGCAGAGGGGCATATACCAGCAGGATGATCGCTTGTCCGTAAACGGTCGGTTTGATCATTTCCTGCGCGGCAAGCCGTGTTTCAGCCAGGCGTTCGCCGAGCGTGAGCAAGCGTCCTTCGTGATGCTGCCGCGCGGCAAGTCTGGCGACGCTGTTTTCAACGATGATCACAGCACCATCGACGATCAGGCCGAAGTCGAGCGCCCCCAGGCTCATCAGATTACCCGAAACGCCGAGGCGATTCATTCCGATTGCCGCCATCAGCATCGAAACCGGGATGACCAGCGCCGCGATGATTGCGGCACGGATATTGCCGAGCAGAAGGAACAGCACCGCAATGACCAGAAGAGCACCCTCGACGAGGTTCTTCTCGACCGTCGCAATCGTCGCATCGACCAGCGAGGAACGGTTGTACACGATCTCGGCGGCCACACCCTCAGGAAGCGAGGATCGGACTTCTTCAAGTCTTTCGGCGGCTCCAGCGGAAACCGTGCGGCTGTTTTCCCCGGCCCGCATGAGAACCGTCCCGACCACGGCTTCATCGCCGTTCAGCGAAGCAGCACCGGTTCTCAGATCGCCGCCGATGGCGACCGTCGCGACATCGCCGATCCGGATCGGAACGCCTTCGCGAGTTGCGACGACGGCGTTTTCGATATCTTCGATACTGCCGAGCCGCGCATCGACGCGGGCGAGCAACGCTTCACCGGACCGTTCGACGAAATTGGCGCCTTCGGCCAGATTGGCCGCTTCGAGCGCCTTGATCAACGCGTCGAAGGACAGACCATATCCGGTCAACCGCGCGGGATCGGGCTGAACCAGATATTGTTTCTCGAAACCTCCGATGGAGTCCACGCCCGCAACACCATCAACCGATCGCATGAGCGGTGCGACGACCCAATCCTGTACCGTGCGAAGATAGGCCGCCTTGGCAACCGGCTGGCAAAGCGACGGTAGCTTCGTCACCGAGCGCGGCGAT
>CAMYIQ010000245.1 GCA_947258465.1 uncultured Erythrobacter sp. | reverse complement strand
CCTCGTCATGTTCCTCTTCCTGCAGAACTGGCGCGCCACGCTGATCCCGACACTCGTCGTTCCCATCGCGCTTGCCGGCGCTTGCCTGGGCCTCTGGATGTTCGGCTTTTCGATCAACGTCCTGTCACTCTTCGGAATGGTGCTGGCCATCGGCATCCTCGTCGATGATGCCATCGTCGTCATCGAGAATGTCGAACGTATCATGCGCGAGGAAGGACTTGGCCCGCTTGAAGCCACACGCAAGGCGATGGGTCAGATCACCGGCGCGATCATCGGCATCACGCTTGTCTTGGTGGCGGTCTTCGTGCCGATGGCGTTTTTCCCCGGTTCCACCGGCGGAATCTACCGCCAGTTTTCGGTCACGCTGGCCATATCGATCTTCTTCTCCGCCGTGCTCGCCCTGTCGCTGACGCCGGCCTTGTGCGCGACTTTCCTCCGCAAGGAAGACGTGCAGGGCCATAACGGTATCGATGACGACCAGAGCGGAGACGATAAACCGCTGCCGGACGGCTGGCGGGGACGCGTCGAGCAGGCCCGCCGCGTTTCGACCCGGTTCTTCGGGCGCTTCAACCGGTGGTTCGCGCGCATGACCGAAAAATACGGCCGAACGAACGAGAAAATCCTGGGTCGTCCGATGCGCGGCCTTGCTGTCTTCCTGCTTCTGGCCACCATTACCGGACTGCTCTTCGCCAAGCTTCCCGGCGGCTTCCTGCCTACCGAGGACCAGGGCTATATCGTGACGGTCGTGCAGGCGCCTGCCGGATCGACGCGGGAACGTCTGGAAGAGGCGATTGCGCCGGTCGAAGGTTTCTGGCGCGCGCAGGAAGAGGTCGAGCGTACCGTGGTCGTGCGGGGGTTCAGCTTTTTTGGCCAAGGCCAGAATCACGCTCTGATGTTCACACCGCTCAAGGATTGGAACGAGCGCTCTTCCGCCGGGAGTTCGGCAGAAGGCCTGGTAGGCCGAGCGATGGGCACTTTCATGGGGCTCGACAATGCGCTCGTCTTTGCGATCCAGCCCCCTGCCATCCAGTCGCTGGGCAATGCGAGCGGTTTCAGTATGAAGTTGCAGGATCGCGGCGGTGTCGGTCGCGAAGCCCTGAGGGATGCGCGCGACCAGCTCCTCGGCATGGCGATGCAGAGCGGATTGCTCGCCAATGTCCGTCCCGAGGACGAGGCCCCGGCGCCCCAGCTCCATGTCGAGATCGACCGTGTGCAGGCGCGCGCCATGGGGCTCTCGATGGACGACGTGAACAATGCGCTATCGATCAATTTCGGTTCGGCCTACGCCAACGATTTCAACCGCCAGGGCCGCGTCTTGCAAGTGCTGGTGCAGGCCGATGCGCCGCATCGCATGACGCCGGAAGACGTCCTGTCCCTCCGCATTCCCAATGCGCAGGGTGCGCTCGTTCCCTTCAGTTCCTTCGCTGCTGCCGAATGGACGGCGGCACCGCCGAGCCTTGCAAGGTACAATGGCTATCCGGCGATGACCGTGTCGGGCACAGCCGCTCCCGGGCAGTCGTCCGGTGCCGCGCTGAACGAGATGGAAAAGCTGGCGAGCCAGCTCCCCGAAGGCGTCGGATTCGAATGGACCGGCATCAGCTATGAAGAGAAACAGGCAGGCGGTCAGATCGGCCTGCTGCTGGGCCTTTCCGTCGTCATCGTGTTCCTCGTCCTCGCCGCTCTGTACGAAAGCTGGACGGTCCCCCTGTCCGTTCTTCTCATCGTACCGATGGGCGTCCTGGGCGCGGTTGTATTCACGATGATGCGCGGGCTTTCGGCAGACATCTATTTCAACGTCGGGCTCATCACCATCATCGGTCTTGCCGCGAAGAACGCGATCCTGATCGTCGAATTCGCGATCGAGGAAGAGGCCGAGGGGAAAAGCCCGCTCGAGGCCGTAAAGACGGCAGCGCGTTTGCGTCTGCGGCCCATCATCATGACCTCGCTCGCATTCACTCTCGGAATGGTGCCGCTGGTGCTTTCCTCGGGCGCTGGCGCTGCCAGCCGGATTGCCGTGGGCACGGGCGTGATGGGCGGCATGATCGCCGCAACCGCCGTCGGTATCTTCATCATCCCCCTGCTCTACCTGCTGGTGCGCACAAGGCTCCGGGGCAAACAGCCCGCACCGGCCGGTGATCGCGAAGGAGAAGCGGCATGAACCGAATATCTGCGGTGAGCGTGATAGCGCTGGCACTGGCCGGCTGCGTCAATATGGCCCCCGATCATGAACGTCCCGCTCTGGCCAGCCCGGCGGTATACGCTCCCGAATACCGGCCCGACGGGACCGTGACGGCCGGTACGCTGTCCTATTCCGAGTGGTTCACCGACCAGCGCTTGGTGGCTCTGATCGACGCGGCCGTTGCCAACAATCGCGATCTCATCGCGGCAACTGCCCGTATCGAACAGGCACGCGCCCAATATCGTATCGAGGACAGCAGGCGTCTCCCGACACCCATCGCCTCTGCCGCGGCATCGCGCAACCGTACGCCGCCGAGCACCGCCCGATCGGACGCCGACCCACCGGTGATCGGAGACCTGTTCGAGGTCGGTGTCGGGGTTTCGTCATTCGAACTCGATTTCTGGGGGCGGGTGGCAAATCTGTCGGAATCCGCCCTCTCACAATACCTGGCAGTGGAGGCCAACCAGCGAGCCTTCTACCTATCGCTGATTGCGGACACTGCCTCTACCTATTTCGAATTGCTCGAAACCGAAGCGCAGGTGGATTTGGCCGAAGCTACGCTCGAAAGCAGGCAGGAAGCCTTGAGAATAGCGCGCCTTAGGCTCGATGCGGGCGTCACCTCGGCCCTCCCCTTTCGCCAGGCGGAGACCCTCCTGACGACCGCAGAACAGCAGCTCGCGGCGGAGCGACTGGTAAAGGCTAAGCTGCGTGCCCAGCTCGCTGTCCTCGTCGGCGGAAGCATTCCTGCCAACCTGCCGCAAGCCTTCCCGATGGAAGCGCAGGATAACGGCATGGTGCTCGACGCAGGCACGCCGTCGGACCTAATCCTGCTGCGTCCCGACATCGTGGCCGCCGAGGAGCAGCTTCGCGCCGCCCGTGCGGATATCGGTGCGGCGCGCGCGGCGTTCTTCCCAACGATCTCGCTGACCGGCAGCGCCGGTTTTGCCTCGACAGACCTTGGTGGCTTGTTCGGATCAGACGGCCTTTCCTGGTCCTTCGGTCCTGAAATTTCGCTGCCGATCTTCGATTGGGGTGCGCGCGAGGCGAAGCTCGACCTCGCCAAGGCCCGGGAAGTCGAACAGGTGGCGCGGTACGAAAAGGCCGTGCAGACAGCTTTTCGCGAAGTTTCGGACGGCCTGGCCGGACGGCGCTGGCTGGCTGAACAGGTAGCTGCGCAGGAGCAGGGCGTTGCCGCGCAGGAGCGCATCGCGCGACTTGCGAAGTTGCGATACCGTGAAGGGGTTGCCGATTATCTCGAGGTGCTCGACGCGGAGCGCAACCTGTTCTCCGCCCAGCAACAATTGCTGACGACACAGCGCGCCTATCTCCAAAATGGAACCACCCTGTTCGTAGCACTCGGAGGCGGGCTCGACCGACCCGAGTGACCTGCCACCCCAGCCAGCCCAGCCAGCCCAGCCAGCCTCCCTTTTGAACTTTCGGTTGCAGCGTGAAACTCGCTTGCTACGCATGGCTGCGAGAGGAGAACATGCGTGCCACAGCAGGACCCCGAGAGAATTCCCGTCATCGTCGGCGTGGGGCAGATCAACGACCGGCCCGAACAGCCCGGCGACGGCCTCGACCCTGTCGGGCTGATGGCCGAGGCACTGCGCCGCGCCGATGTGGATGCGGGGCGCGGCCTGCTTGCCGATTGCGATTCGCTGGCCGTTGTCGCACAGCTCGGCTGGCCGCAACTCAACCCGGTCGACGAAAAGGTGGCAGACAGGCTCGGGATCGATCCGTCCCACCGCATGCAAACCGCCATGCCCAATGGCGACAGCCCGATCCTGTTGATGAACGAAGAGGCCAACCGGATCGGTCGGGGAGATGCGAAAATCTGCGCCGTTACCGGCGGCGAAGCGCTCCGGACCGCAGCCGGGCTTGCCGCCATGAAAAAGGACGCGACTGGCGAAAAACCCAATGCCCTGCGCGATGCGACGCACCGCGTGCGCAAGGGCTATGCACAAAGCTATGGTCTGGTCGTCCCGACCGATGTTTATCCGTTATACGAGAATGCAGGGCGCGTCGCATATGGCCAGTCCCTCGCCGAAGGACAGGCGGAGAGCGGCCAGATATGGGCGCGAATGAGCGAGGTTGCGGCCGAGAACGACGGGGCATGGATCCGGACCCCCGTCACGGCCGAAGACATCGTTACGCCGTCGGAGAGCAACCGGCCGATCGCTTTCCCCTACACCAAGCTGCAGGTCGCCAATGCCTCGGTCAATCAGGGCGCCGGCTTCATCATGACCTCGCTTGCCGAAGCCAAGCGCCGAGGAATCGCGAGCGATCGTCTTGTCCATGTCGGCTACGGCGCAGCCGCGCACGAAAGCGGCAATTTTCTCGAACGCGATCGCTACGATGCCTCGCCCAGCCTGGTCGTCTCGCTCGAGAAAACGCTGGAACTGAACGCCGTCACTGTCGGCGATCTCGCGCATGTCGAACTCTATAGCTGTTTTCCGTGTGTGCCGAAGATGGCGCGCCGCGTGCTCGGATGGCCGGTCGACAAGCCGGCCACAGTCTTCGGCGGCCTCACTTTCGGCGGCGGGCCGATCGGCAATTATATGAGCCACGCCGTTGCTGCGATGGTCGAGACCCTTCGCGGAACGGCGGACAAGGGTCTGCTATTCGCCAATGGCGGCTATGCCACGCACAACCATACGATCCTCCTTTCCGGCCATCCCGTCGATGCAGTCTTCCCGCAGGAATTCGGCTATCAGGCCGATGCAGACCAGCGGCGCGGCGAAATACCGCCGCTCGACGAGTACTATAGCGGACCCGCCCAGATCGAGACCTATACGGTGCATTACGGTCGCAATGGAGCGCCGCGATCGGGAGTTGTCGTCGCACGGACACCCGAGGGGGCTCGCACCCTTGCCCGCATTCCCGCCGAGAATGTCGAAACGATCGCCTTTTTGACCGATGGAGAGACAGAGCCTGTCGGAACGCGCGGAACGATCCGCCGTAATGGTGACGATATCGCTATTTGGCACGTCGACTGATGTGATCCCGGCTGCTCACATCGTTGCTTCGACGATGAACCTGACAACGCGTCGTCGGTTCTTGCATGAAAATCCGGCCGCGCCGCCATGGGCCCCGCCCGGCGACCCGGGCAGCTTTCCTACACGCAGAACGCTCGTCATCATGAGTCGCACCGAGATGACCCGGGCCGCGATTTGCCTCGCGCCGGTCGTCTTGGGCAGACGCAGGATGGAGAAGAGCCATGCCATTGGAATTTGCCGGCCCGGCATCGCCACTCGATGACGAAGCCATAGATAAGGCCGCCCGCGACATCGGCTGCCCGGTCGCCGCCGTGCGCGCGGTGATCGATGTCGAAAGTCGCGGCGGTTTCCTCGCCGACAAGCGCCCCAAGATCCTGTTCGAGAGACACTATTTCTCGCGCCTGACGAAACGCCGGTACGACCGCTCTCATCCGGCCATTTCGCAGCCCGAATGGGGCGGATACAGGGGCGGCAGCGAGGAATACGACCGACTTGCTCAGGCGATCGACCTCAATCGCGACGCAGCATTGCGATCGGCAAGTTGGGGGGCCTTCCAGATCATGGGCGACAATTATCGCATATGCGGCTTCGACGATGTCGAAAACTTCGTTTCCGCCATGGTCTCGGGCGAGCCCGCCCAGCTCGGTGCATTCGTCGCGTTCGTGAAGTCGAGCAAGCTGGACGCCGCGCTCGTTCGCCGTGACTGGGCACAATTCGCGCGCGGCTATAATGGCCCGGCATATCGCGCCAACAGGTATGACGAGAAGCTTAAAGCTTCCTATCGCTTTCATGCCGCGCGCGAACGATTTGCGCACCCCGCACGGCCGTTGCTGCGGCAGGGAGATCGGGGAGACCAGGTCAGCGCGGTGCAGAACCTTCTGAATATTCTCGCCGACGGCTATTTCGGACCGATTACCAGACGGGCGGTGATCGCTTTTCAGAAATCGAAAGACCTGACCGCCGATGGTCTGGTCGGCAAAAAGACCTGGGCGGCACTGGCTGCAATCTGAAACCCGAGCGCCGACACTGCGCGTGGACCGCAGGCTTGCTAGCGGTTTGCCGGGACAGGAAGCGATCGCATTCCGCCCATGGCATCGGCTTTGAGCGTGCCCCGCCCGCTTGCATGGAGGCCCCGGAAACTTTCCATATCGCCCGACAGGCGCGGTCGGTGCTGCCGCAGCAAATCGAGCACTCCGCCCCGGGATAGAGGACGACCGAGGTAGAAACCCTGGCCAAATCCAGCGCCCAGTGCCAGCGCCGTCTCGTGGTCTTCCGT
>CAMYIQ010000244.1 GCA_947258465.1 uncultured Erythrobacter sp. | reverse complement strand
CTTCGCCGGTTTCCTGGTCGACCACGCGCATCGACAGGCGGACCTTGCCGCGCTGGTCGATCTCGAGAACCTTGACCTTCACTTCCTGGCCTTCCGACACGACATCGGTCGGCTTCTCGACGCGCTCGTTCTTCATTTCGCTGACGTGGACGAGACCGTCCTTGCCGCCCATGAAGTTCACGAAGGCGCCGAAATCGACGATGTTGACGACCTTGCCATTGTAGATCTTGCCGACTTCCGCCTCTTCGACGATGCCTTCGATCCACTTCTTGGCGGCTTCGATCTCGTCGGCGTTGGAGGAGCTGATCTTGATCACGCCCTCGTCGTCGATGTCGACCTTGGCGCCGGTTTCGGCGACGATCTCGCGGATCACCTTGCCGCCCGTGCCGATCACGTCGCGGATCTTCGACTTGTCGATCTGCATGGTCTCGATGCGCGGTGCGTGCTTCGAGACGCCGGTACGCGCGGTCGACAGCGCCTTGTTCATTTCGCCCAGGATGTGCGCGCGGCCGGCCTTCGCCTGTTCGAGCGCGGTCTTCATGATTTCCTGCGTGATGCCGGCAACCTTGATGTCCATCTGGAGCGAGGTGATCCCGCTTTCCGAACCGGCAACCTTGAAGTCCATGTCGCCGAGGTGATCTTCGTCACCAAGGATGTCCGACAGGACGGCGAAGTCGTCGCCTTCGAGGATCAGGCCCATGGCGATACCCGACACCGGGCGTTCGATCGGAACGCCGGCGTCCATCATCGACAGACAACCACCGCACACGGTCGCCATCGAGGACGAACCGTTGGACTCGGTGATGTCCGACAGGATGCGGATGGTGTAGGGGAAGTCTTCATGGTCGGGCAGCACCGGGTGCAGCGCGCGCCAGGCGAGCTTGCCGTGGCCGGTCTCGCGGCGGCTGGTGAAGCCGAAACGACCCACTTCGCCGACCGAATAGGGCGGGAAGTTATAGTGCAGCATGAAGTTGTTGTACGACAGGCCTTCGAGACCGTCGATCATCTGCTCGGCATCCTTGGTGCCCAGCGTGGTGGTGCAGATCGCCTGCGTTTCACCGCGGGTGAACAGCGCCGAACCATGCGTGCGAGGCAGCAGGCCGACCATCGCCTCGATCGGGCGGACCTGGTCGAGCTTGCGGCCGTCGATCCGCTGGCCGTCCTTGAGGATGGCGCCGCGAACGATTTCGGCTTCCAGCTTCTTGACCGCCTTGTTGGCGACCATCTGGGTCTGCGGCTCTTCCTCGGCGAAAGCTTCCTTGGCCTTTTCGCGTGCGGTGTTGAGCGCGTCCGAACGGGCCGATTTGTCGGTCAACTTGTAAGCGGCCGCGATGTCGTCGCCGACGATGCCGCGCAGCTTTTCCTTGATCGCGCCGGTATCGTCCGAGGTGTCGATTTCCCACGGTTCCTTGGCGGCCTGTTCGGCCAGATCGACGATCGCGCCGATGACCTTGCGGCTTTCCTCATGCGCGAACATGACGGCACCGAGCATTTCCTCTTCGGTCAGCTCCTTGGCTTCGGATTCGACCATCATCACCGCGTCCTGAGTCGCGGCGACGACGAGGTCGAGACGACCATCTTCGCCGAGTGCGTCTTCGAGGCTCGGATTGAGAACGTATTCGCCGTTCTCGAAGCCGACGCGTGCGGCGCCGATCGGCCCCATGAAAGGCACGCCCGAGATGGTCAGCGCAGCCGAAGCGGCGATCATCGCGACGATATCGGGCTCGGTCTCGCCGTCATAGGACAGGACCTGGCAGATCACGTTGATTTCGTTGTAGAAGCCTTCCGGGAAGAGCGGACGCACGGGGCGGTCGATCAGGCGGGAAGTCAGCGTTTCCTTCTCCGTTGCGCGCCCTTCGCGCTTGAAGAAGCCACCCGGGATACGGCCCGCGGCGGAGAATTTTTCCTGGTAGTGCACGGTGAGCGGGAAGAAGTCCTGCCCTTCGCGAACATTCTTGGCAGCGGTGACTGCGCACAGCACCACGGTTTCGCCATAAGTGGCGAGGACCGCGCCGTCAGCCTGACGGGCAATGCGGCCGGTTTCCAGAGTGAGGGTCTTTCCGCCCCACTCCAGCGATACGGTTTTCGTGTCGAACATGTATTTTCCTTATGAACCCGCACGGCCTTATTGCGGTGCGGGGCCTACAATGCCGGGATGCCGTCCCGGTCCGGTTCGAGGCTTGTTCCGCCTCCATTTGCCGACCTCGCGCCGGATTGCGCGGTGGCCGGATAAACGAAGGGGCGGCCTGAGCCACCCCTTCGAGAAACTCTTATTTGCGAAGACCCAGCTTCTGGATCAGCGCGTTGTACCGCTCGACATCCGTCTTCTTGAGATAAGCGAGCAGGTTGCGGCGCTTGTTGACCATCATCAGAAGACCGCGACGCGAGTGGTTGTCCTTATGGTTGGACTTGAAGTGCTCGGTCAGGTTGCGAATGCGCTCGGTCAGGATCGCGACCTGGACTTCCGGCGAACCGGTATCGCCCTTGGCCTGTGCGTTGTCCTTGATGATCTCAGCTTTTTTCTCGGCGGTAACCGACATGTATTCTACTCCGCGACATCCGGGATATTAAACCCCCGCACGACCTTGGCCGTACCTCCGCTGAGTTCCATCAGAGCCACCGGCACGTCGTGCAGCGTGGCAAGGTGGAGCCCATTGGTTTGGGGCAGGTCCGACAATACCCGGCCCTGGCGGACCGCCTGCGCGCTGTCGGGATCGAGGGGAAGGACCGGGATGTCGTCCAGTCCCGCCTCTAGCGGCAGGAGAAGGTGTTCAAGGCCAGCGCCCTTAGCGTTTTCGTCCAGCATGTCCAGTGAAATCGCCTGTTCCTCGCGGAACGGACCAGCCTTGATACGACGGAGGTAGGTAACGTGCCCCACCGTTCCAAGGGCGTGTGCGATATCCCGTGCAAGCGACCGGACGTATGTTCCCTTGGAAACATGCGCGACCAGCGTGACTCTGTCGGCCAGTTCCAGCGGGGCCTGGGGATCGTAAGGATCGGGCCGCCCGGCGGTGGTCGCAAAGGCGGACCGTAGTTCCGCATCCTCGCGCTCGCTTTCGAAGCCGAGCGAGTGGATCGTGACCGAGCGCGTCTTCATCGCGACCTCTTCGCCCGCCCTCGCCCGGTCGTAGGCGCGCTTCCCGTCGATCTTCACCGCCGAATAGGCGGGCGGGACTTGCTCGATATCGCCGGTAAAGTGATCGAGCACGGCAGCAATGGCCGCCATCGGAGGACGGCGCTCGCTGCGCTCGACGACCTCGCCCTCGGTGTCGAGCGTATCGGTCTCTTCGCCGAACTGGATGGTGAAGACATAGATCTTGTCCGAATCGAGCATCCGCCCGGCGAGCTTGGTCGCCTCGCCCAAAGCGATCGGCAATACGCCTTCGGCCAGTGGATCGAGCGTACCGCCGTGGCCCACCTTGGTCTTGGCATAGCCGCCCTGGCGCAGCACCCGCTTGACGGCGCTCACGGCTTGGGTCGAGCCAAGGCCGCGCGGTTTGTCGAGGATCAGCCAACCGTGGGGGGCAGGTTTCACGCCGGTCATCCGGCAATCCCGCGCGCGACCCATTCGGCGAGTTCGAAATAGCGCTCCTGCAACCATAGGACCGGCGGAAGGACGGTGTTCTCGATCAGGCCGCTATTGGGGAAGGCCCAGGTCGCGGCGATCAGTACGATGAAGAACAGCATGCCGAGCGATTGCAGCTTCTGCCAATTGCTCGCCCACTGCCTTGGCAACAGCCCGCCGACGATATGCGAACCATCGAAGGGCGGTATCGGCAGGAGATTGAACAGGGCAAGGAACACATTGATCAGGATGAACATGCCGCCAGCGGTCAACAGCCATTCGGGTGGAACGCCGCCGGATGCGATTATCGCCCCCGAGACCGCGCCGAACAGCAATGCCCCGGCGAGCGCGAGCAGCAGGTTCGTGCCCGGCCCTGCCGCCGCGACCGCGACCATGCCGAAGCGCGGATCGCGTAGCCGGTCGCCGCGTACCGGCACAGGCTTGGCCCAGCCGAAGATCGGCCCGCCGAACAGTGCGAGCGCGCCCGGCACCAGTAGCGTGCCGATGGGATCGACATGGCGGATGGGATTGAGCGAGAGGCGCTTTTGTTCTTTGGCCGTCGGGTCGCCCAATGCGAGCGCGGTCCAGCCATGGGCGACCTCGTGGAAGACGATGGCGATGATCAGGCACGGGATCAGGATCACCGCGAGCAGGAGCGTTTCGGTCATGGCGGTCTAGATAGGAAGTGCGGGCCTAACCCGCCAGCGCTTCGCGAAAATGCTTGCGACACATGGCGACGTAGCGGTCGTTTCCGCCGATTTCGGTTTGCGCCCCTTCGCTTACCGCCTTGCCCTTCGCATCGACGCGCAAGTTCATCGTCGCCTTGCGGCCGCAATCGCACACCGCCTTCATTTCCACCAGCGCATCGGCAATGCCCAGCAAAGCCGCTGAGCCGGGAAAGAGTTCGCCCTGGAAATCGGTGCGCAAGCCATAGCAGAGTACCGGAATCCCGGCATCGTCGGCCAAACGGGCCAACTGCCACACTTGTTCGGACGTCAGAAACTGGGCCTCGTCCACCAATACGCAGGCGATCGGGTCTTGCTCATGGTCGGCCAGCACGCGCGCCTCGATGTCGGTATCGACCTCATAGCGATGCGCATCGCTCGCCAGGCCGATCCGGCTGGAAATGGCCCCGAAACCCGGGCGATCGTCGAGGGCGGCGGTCCATAGCGATACGCGCATGCCGCGCTCGCCATAATTGAAGGCGGCTTGCAGCAAAGTGCTGCTCTTCCCCGCATTCATGCTCGCATAATAGAAATAGAGCTTCGCCATCGCCTCTGTCGCTAGCGCTCTTCGCACACTCCGGCGAGTCTGCCCGGCAGCACTTCTCCACAAGGACCGTTAAGCATGGCGACAGACGAGGCGACCGATGGTAGCGCCTGCGAAGACGTCCGGAAAACAGGCAGAGACATGGCGATGGCGGAAACGGCTGGTAGGGCACAGAACGGAATTCTCGGCTGGATCGAACGAAGCGGCAACAAGCTGCCCGATCCGGT
>CAMYIQ010000243.1 GCA_947258465.1 uncultured Erythrobacter sp. | reverse complement strand
TCCCGGTAAGGTGTAGGGTCTTCAGCCGGGTCGGCTGGCGCACTTCCGCATGCGGTTTGTGAGAGACGAGCTGGCTGTAGTCGAGCACACGATGGCCGACATCCTCAAGGCCAAGCCCGGGGTAATCCATCCTGTCGACGGGATTTGCCGCAACCATGTCGAGACCGGGGCCGACCTTAACGGTTTCAGGCAGGCGCGATGTATCACGCATTTTCATGGCTCCCCCTGCCATCGCGGCCCCGCCGGACATGTCGCCGCCCATTGAATCCCCGCCGCCATGGGCAGAATGATCCATGCCACCCATGCCCATATCGGCCATGGTCAGTAATGGCGGCTTGCGCAGCGCCGGGATTGGGGCCTTCGCACCGGGACGGCTGGTCAGCATCGCCACCCCCATGCCCGACCGGTCTGTCGATTCGGCCACGATCGCATGGGCGAGCGCCGTCGGCTCGACGATAACGTCATAGGTTTCGGCAACGCCGATCTGGAATTCATCGGTTTCGACCGGCTGAACGTTCTGCCCGTCGGCCTGGATCACCGTCATCGCCGTGCCCGGTATGCGGACATTGAAATAGGTCATGGCGGAACCATTGATGAAACGCAGCCGCACCCGCTCGCCGGGCCGGAAGAGATATTCCAGCCCGTCTTCAGGGCCATGCCCGTTAACGAGAAATGTGTAGGTCGCACCGCTGACGTCCGAGATATCGGTCGGCATCATCCGCATGCGCGCCCACATTCTCCGATCTTCACCGGACATGTCGTAATCGTCGGTCCAGGTCGTTTGGTTGTAGTTGAAATAGCCGTCCGCGACTTTCAGCTTCTTCATGATCTCGTGCGGGCTCATCTCGCTCCAGTCGGAGAGCATGACGACATAATCACGGTCGTATTGGTGGGGCTCCGGCTCGATCGGGTCGATGATCAGTGGCCCGTAATGGCCGAGCGGCTCCTGAAGCGTATGGGCGTGCCACCAATAGGTGCCAGACTGACGGATCGGGAATTCATAGCGATAGGTCTCTCCCGGCTCGACAGCCGCCATGCTGACGCCGGGCACTCCATCCATCAGGAAAGGGACGAGCAGGCCGTGCCAATGGATCGACGTGCCGTGCGCACTGTTGTTGACCAGGTCGACCACGAGGTTCTGCCCCTCCTTCAGGCGGACAAGCGGGCCTGGAATGGTGCCATTGACCGCAACCCCCGGGCCTCTGCGCGATCCGGTGGTGAACAGGGTGTCCGCCACCGACATGGTCAGATGCTCGCCCGACAGGACGTCGCTGCCCTTGCGCGCAACGGTGCCCGATACCGCCCCACGCGCCCAGGCGGGCATGGCAGTAAGCAGGCCGGTGGCGGCGACGGCACCTGTACTGGACGACAAAAACGATCGACGGCTGAGGGCGGACATGAAGGTGGTTTCCCTGACTGTTTGCCCGCTCTTACGCTATCGCCGGTTCAACCCCTCAGTTTCGGTCGAACTTTTTTCGCAGAGTCTTGCGGGCACGATAGACCCGGGTTTCCACGGTCTTTTCGCTAACGCCGAGAATGTCAGCCGCCTCCCGTTGGCTGCGTTCGTCCACAGCCACGAGGACAAGCGCCTCACGCAGTTTCATGGGCAGCTTGTCGAGCGCTTCGCGCAAATGCAGCAGCTTTTGCCGGTCGATCGCCTGGGCTTCCGGATTGGGAGTATCGTCGGCGATGGATAAATCGTCGATCTGCTCCGGAAAACCGAAAATGCCCGTGACCTTACGGCGCCTCAACCGATCGCGGCACTTGTTCAGCACAACCGTGGTCACGAACGGCGTAAACGGCCGCTGGGGATCAAGGCGTGCGCGCACCACCCAAACCGATGCGAGGGCATCCTGAACGCATTCTTCGGCCTGGGCCGGAGCGCCGAGCATCCGATTGGCCATGGCGATCAGCCGCTGGACTTCCGGTCGGATGAGTGCGGCAAACGCCTGCCGATCGCCCTCCCGCACGCGCTCGACCAGAACCTTTTCGCTGCCTGGTTCCTGCCTCAACCGAGCTTCTCAAGCGCGCGGGTCGCGCGTTAAAGCGGTGCCGACATGCCTATCGAACCGCTGCTGCTGGGCCGGGTTCAGAAGTTTGCGCATATCGAATACGTGGTTGATGGTCGCCTTTTGCAAGGCACCCATGCGCGCATGCACCTCGTCGATTGCGGCGGCGACTTCGGGACCGAACTCGTGTTCGTCGTCCATGGCGCGCGCCAATCTTGCATTGGCGGCACGCAGTGCAAGTTCCAGTTCTTTGTATTCAACGGCATAGGCCGCTTCGAGGGTTTCGAGCTGCTTGCTCTGCTCCGCAGTCAACTCGAGTTCGTCGTGGACGAATTCGTGCAGCGTCGGCTCGTCATTCGCACGGATCCACCGATCTGCCGCCAGCGCCCCGATGCACCCGGCCAGAGCCGCCAGCAGTACCGCGATGGCAAGATGCCAGGGCTTTATGCTCATCTTGTTACATGAAGCAGGGCAGAAGGCGTCAGGTCGCCGCCCGAAAGAGTGATGGACGGACCATCGGAGGCGAACGCCGCTGTCTGGGGCACGCCCATGCCCGCGCCCAGCCCGATCGCGAAGAGCGCTGCGAACATGGCACTGCGCTGCCTGGCCTCGTGCTTTGCCTGTAACTGTCCGGCTCGCTCCCACACCGCATCGAAAGAGATACTCGCTTGCGATGAAGCGGTGAGCCGCGAGAGGCCTTTCAGGCCCTGGTCGATCTGATCGTAATCGCTCATCGTATTCAATCTTTCGTGAAATGGCGCTTCATACCCTTTATACGCGCGGCACCGAACTGACACTCAACAATTTTTTTGAGGGATGGTTGGTACACCCACGTACTGTTCGACATGAAGCTCGTTCTTTCCGCCCTTCTCGCCGCTCTGCTATTTGCGGGTCCAGCCACCGGCGCGTTCGCCCACGAAGCGCATCAGCAGGATATGTCTGACGCGGAAATGGCAGAAATTATGGCGTCCACGCATGGCGAGGCAGCGGCGTCAATCGAGACGGGTGCAACAGCACCCTCCGAGACGCTGGATGGCCCAGCCATCTCGCAGGCGGTCGAGGATAGATCCCTCTCCCTCTCCGACGTCCTTGGCCGCCTGCATCCCTTTGCCGCGCATTTCCCGATCGCCTTGCTTCTGACGGCGTTTCTCGCCGAGCTTGTATTGCTGGCCCGCCCAGCTCTCGGACTGGAAACGAGCATTCGTGTTCTTGTCGCCGGCGGGGCACTGGGCGCCACCTTTGCTGCTGTGCTCGGCTGGTTTGCCGCAGGCTGGCGCCTGACCGACAGGTCCGAAACGCTCGGCCTGCATCGGTGGAACGGCACGGCAATCGCAATCGTCTCGCTGATCGCCTGGTGGGCAACAGCGCGCCCCTCGCTGACACCCCTGCGCGCTCTTCTGGCGCTGCTGGGAGCCGCCATTCTTTACCAGGGCTATCTCGGTGGCGAGATGGTCTTCGGACCCAACCACCTCGGACTATGAACAGAACAAGGATCGAGACATGAAAACGCTCAAGTCCCTCGCGGTCGCAACCACCCTGTCGCTCGCAGCCCTGGCGCAGGCCGCGCAGGCTGCCACTTACACCATGTATCGTGATCCGAACTGCGGCTGCTGCCACAAATGGGCCGAGCAAATGAAAGCCAAGCTCAAGGTCGATATAGCGGTGGTCGACCGCGCCGACATGGCGCAAATCAAGAAGGCTAGAGGCGTGCCCGCCAACCTCGCATCCTGCCACACGATGACCGTGGCCGGTTACGTGATCGAAGGCCATGTCCCGGCCAAGGAAATAGCTCGCCTGCTGAAGGAAAAGCCCAAGGGTGTGACCGGCATCGCCGTGCCCGGAATGCCGCTTGGCTCACCCGGTATGGAAGCTCCGGGCCATGAACAGCATTACCAGCCCTACAAGGTCGTTTCCTTCGGGAAGGCCGGCATCCGCACCTACGCCAGCTACCGCTGAAACGCCGCGCGATAGTCGCTGATCGCAATGGAGAGCGACATGACCAAATGCTGCCAAAACCGCGAAGGCGGCACGATGGAGTGCTGCAAGAAGGATGAGGGCAGGACGATCTCGCGCTCGATGATAGATGAAAATAAAAGCGCAAGGGCCGACAACGAAACGGCCCTTGTGGCAGCGCAAGTTGCCCGTCGGTCGGACTTAATCGGCCAACAAAAGACATGACACGGAACGCCAACAGCAAGGGGGATGACATGGCAATTCAGGAAACGACGGGTAATGCAATACTTCGCTGGGGCTGGACGATTTCTACCTTTCTGGCGATTTCCTATTTGATCTGTATCGGTTTCGGTCTTCTGATGCCGGATGCGCTGCGCATGTGGACGGCTTGGGCGCCTCTCCTGCCCGGCTTCGAATGGTTGACCTGGACGGCATTTCTGTCCGGTCTGATCTGTGTCTTTGCCTATGGCTGGTATATCGCCTTGATCGGCGTTCCGCTCTATCGCTTCTTCGCAAAGCGGTATCCGGCATGAGCGATCATTCCGCTTGCCACGGGGGCCACGACACACCGGCACCCACCGACGGGCGTTACGACGAAGTTCCCGCCGGTTACGACGGTCCGGTCTGGACCTGCCCGATGCACCCCGAAGTGCGCCGCACCAGCATGGGCAGTTGCCCGCTATGCGGCATGGGTCTGGAGCTGGAATCGGCCGCCATGGCCGTTGACGAGCCGAATCCCGAACTGGTCGATTTCACTCGCCGGTTCTGGATTGGCACGGTTCTGACCATCCCGCTGCTGGTGCTCGCCATGGCGCCATATCTCGGCGTGCCCGAAGTGCGGGACATCCTTGGCGAGCGCGGCACGCTGTGGCTCGAACTGGTGCTCGGCACGCCGGTCGTGCTGTGGAGCGGCTGGCCGTTCATGGTACGCGGGTGGACCAGTTTTCGCACGCGCAACCTCAACATGTTCTCGCTGATATCCATGGGCGTTATCGCGGCCTGGCTGTTCAGCGTGACGGCCGTGATCGCGCCCGGAATATTCCCCGCCGGGTTCCGCGATGCAGAAGGCCATGTCGGCGTATATTTCGAAGCCGCCGCAGTGATCGTCACGCTGGTTCTGCTGGGCCAGGTGATGGAGCTGCGCGCGCGCGAGGGCACGGGCAAGGCGATCCGTGCCCTGCTCGATCTCGCCGCCAAGACCGCCCGCGTAATCCGCCCCGATGGCACCGAAGAAGAAATCGAGCTGGACCATGTCGCGGTCGGAGACCTGCTGCGCGTGCGCCCGGGCGAGAAAGTGCCGGTTGACGGCACCGTCACCGAAGGCCGCTCCTCTATCGATGAAAGCATGATCAGCGGCGAACCCGTTCCGGTTGAAAAGACCGTTGGTGACGCTGTCACGGGCGCGACAATCAACGGCACCGGCAGCCTCGTGATCGAAGCGCAGCGTGTCGGCGCTGATACCATGCTGGCCCAGATCGTGGAGATGGTCGCCGCCGCCCAGCGTTCGCGCGCGCCGATCCAGAAATATGCCGACAAGGTGGCGGGGCTGTTCGTGCCTGCGGTGATCGCGATCGCGGCGCTCGCCTTCATCGCTTGGGCGATATGGGGACCTCCGCCGCCACTGGCATATGCGCTTGTGGCGGCGGTTGCGGTGCTCATCATCGCTTGTCCTTGCGCGCTTGGCCTGGCCACACCGATGTCGATCATGACCGCCACCGGGCGCGGCGCTCAGGTGGGTGTGCTGATCAAGAATGCCGAAGCTCTGGAACGGTTCGAAACGATCGACACTCTGATCGTCGACAAGACCGGCACGCTCACCGAGGGCAAGCCGCAACTGGTCGCGGTTTTGCCCGAGGAGGGGTTCGCCGAGGAACAGGTGCTGGCGCTTGCCGCCTCTCTCGAACGTGGGTCGGAGCATCCGCTCGCCGAAGCCATTGTGCGCGGCGCCGAAACCCGCGAAATTCCGACCCAGACCGCCGAGGATTTCGAGGCGGTCACCGGGAAAGGTGTGCGTGGCACGGTTGGCGGCAGGGCCGTCGCGCTGGGCAACGCCGCCATGCTCGACCTGATCGGTGTGGAACGCGATACTGTCGCACGGGAAAAAGCCGGTCTGCGTCGCGACCAGGGCGAAACGGTCATGTTCGTGAGTGTCGACGGGACCCTCGCAGGGCTGGTCGCGGTCGCCGACCCGGTCAAGCAGACGACTCCCGCCGCGCTGGTGGAGCTGCACACGCTCGGTCTACGCATCATCATGGCGACCGGAGACAATGAGCGTACCGCGAACGCCGTGGCGGCGCGTTTGGGGATCGACGAGGTGCGTGCCGACGTGCTGCCCGAAGACAAGGCACGGATCATCCGCGAATTGCAGCAGGCTGGCGCGAAGGTCGCCATGGCCGGTGATGGCGTGAACGACGCGCCTGCCCTGGCTCAGGCCGATGTCGGAATCGCCATGGGCACCGGTGCCGATGTCGCGATCGAAAGTGCCGGGATCACGCTGGTGAAGGGCAATCTGGACGGTATCGTCCGCGCTCGGCGGCTTGCCCGCGCAACGATGCGCAACATCCGACAGAACCTGTTCTTCGCGCTGATCTACAATGCAGCAGGCGTGCCGGTCGCAGCAGGCGTGCTTTACCCCTTTTTCGGCATCCTCATCAGCCCGATGTTCGCTGCCTTCGCGATGAGCGCCTCCTCAATCTCGGTGGTACTCAATTCGCTGCGGCTGCGAAGCGCGAAACTCTAGGCGATGGAGCAACACAGCCACACGGACCCTTCCGGGAAGGGCTCGATCAGCCTTGCAGGTGGCGTCGCCATGGGCACGGGCGTGATGATCGGTGCGGGTATATTCGCGCTGACCGGCCAGATTGCAGAACTGGCCGGCCCCCTCTTCCCGCTGTCCTTCGTTGCGGGCGCGATCATCACGTCGTTCGCTGCATACAGCTATATCAAGATGTCCAACGCCTGGCCGTCATCGGGTGGCATCGCCATGATCCTGCAAAAGGCCTACGGCCCGGGCACGGTCGCGGCTTCCGCCTCCCTCCTGATGGCACTGTCGATGGTCATCAACGAAAGCCTCGTCGCGCGAACCTTCGCCACATATGCGCTGCGCCCGTTCGAGGCCGATGACAACGGCCTGCTGGTCGCCGCGCTGGCTTTGGGGCTGATCGGCTTCGCTTATCTGGTCAATGCGTCGGGCAACCGCTCGGTTAGCTGGCTGTCGCTGGTCATGTCCGCAATCAAGATCGGCGGCATCGCGCTGTTTGCGCTGGCGGCAATCTGGGCCAGCGGCTTCGGAAGCGGCGCGTTTGCCGGGCCTGTCCGTGTGACAAATGGCGAGGCGTTGCTCGCCTCCGTCGCCTTTTCGATCCTGGCTTTCAAGGGCTTTACCACGATCACCAATAGCGGCGGCGAAATCGTCGATCCACACCGCAATGTCGGTCGCACGATCATGATTTCCATCGCCATTTGCGTGGTCGTTTATCTGCTGGTCGCCTTTGGCGTCGGTACGAGCCTGACGATTCCCGAGATCGTCGCCGCGCGCGATACTTCGCTCGCGGCCGCTGCGCGCCCCGCGCTGGGCGAGCTTGGCTTCTACTTCACAATTGTCATCGCGCTGTCTGCAACCATGTCGGGCGTCATTGCGAGCGTCTTTGCCGTCTCGCGCATGCTTACCATGCTGACCGAGATGGAGATGATCCCGCACAGCCATTTCGGCATGAGCGGAGGCATCCGCAGTCATATGCTGGTCTATACGGTTGTCGTCGCAGGCACGCTGGCGGTCCTTTTCGACCTGTCGCGCATCGCCTCCCTCGGCGCGATTTTTTACCTGGTAATGGATATGCTGGTGCACTGGGGGGTGTGGCGCCACCTGCGCCACGAGATCGGTGCCAGCGGCTGGGTATTGCTCACCGCACTCGCTGCCGATGCCGTGGTGCTTGCCGCTTTCGTCTCGATCAAGCTGGCCAGCGATCCGGTCATTCTGGTTATCGCCGCTGCGCTGATTGGCGCGGTTTTCCTGGCAGAGCGTATTTATCTGACCCGCAAACCGAAGGCGCGTGCCTCGAACGACACCGAGCGGGAAGAGGACGTCCGATAACGATGGTGATCGCGCTCAGCCTTGCCATAGCGTTGTTCCTGCTCTCGGTGGGCCTTCATCTCGCCAGCCTCGGTATGGGCCATCGATTGCTGGCACAGCGCAACGACATTGCGGTAAAGTTGGCTATCTCGCTTCTCGTGCTCCTTTCCCACCTCCTCGTGGTCTCCCTGTTTGCCACCGGATTTGAGCTCGGCGTGGTGTGGGGGCTCGGCACGTTCGCCGGAACGCAATCGCTCGGCTGGATGGACCATTTCTACTTTTCGCTCGTGACCATGACGACGCTCGGCCTGGGCGATATCTATCCGACCGGCCATCTACGCGTAATCGCCGGCGTCGAGGCGCTAGCGGGCTTCGTGCTCATCAGTTGCTCGGCCCAGATCTTCTGGTCCATGATGCACGAACAGCGCTCGCAAGACCGCTAACCGCGCACACCCTCCGCCAGCAGCTCTCCGCCCGACCTGGCAGGCGTGCACTCCAATATGAAGCGCCCGTGCGGTCTCCCGCTGCAGATCGAACACAAGCTCCTTTCCCAAACAGCATGCATTCCCGCCGATTGCGCGCGAAATCACATATCGTTGACACCGACATCAAACATCCTAAATTGACATTGATGTCAAAATGGAGTCGAGCGATGTCTTATCCTTCGAAAAGCCCGGACAATCTCGTAATTCCGGTACGGAACCTTAAATTCCGACTCGAGGCCGGGCCGTCCGATGCTGAGCGCTGGTGGCACGGCGGGGATCCGGTGCCGACCGCGTTCTTCAATGCGCTGTCATCGACTTTCCCTGAAGGGGAGAGGTTTTTCATGGACAGTGTTCGCCGCTTTCAGGGGCTCGCAAGCGAACCTCTCAAATCACAGATCAAGAGTTTCATCGGTCAGGAGGCGGTGCACAGCCGCGAACATCTCGAGTTCAACGCCTTCGCGGCCAAGGGAGGGTACAACATCGCCGCGCTCGAACGCAGAGCCAAGCGTGCGCTGACCTCCCATGAAAAAAGGAGCGATGTCCGCAAACTCGCCGCAACCTGTGCGCTCGAGCACTTCACCGCCATTCTCGCCCACGCCCTGCTTTCCGCCGATAGCGCGGATCTTGCCGGAGCGCCCGAGGAAGCGCGACGGCTTTGGAGCTGGCATGCGGTGGAAGAACTCGAGCACAAGGCCGTGGCCTATGACACGTTCCTGCTGGCGACCGGGGGCTGGTCGCGGACGCGCCGCTATCTGGTCCGCGTCGCGGCCATGATGATTGCAACCTGGGTGGTGATGGGCGTGATCGGCGCGAACATGGCCTCGCTCTATCGCCAGGACGGGATAAACACACCGAAGACCTGGTGGAAAACCCTCAAATACCTACTGGTGGCACCCGGCGCCCTGCGGCGGATTATGGTGCCATATGCCCGATATTATCGCCCCGGTTTTCATCCATGGGACCACGACGATCGCGACTTGCTCGCCAAAACGCAGGCGCGATACGATTTGTCGACGGGGTGATGAGCTATGATCAAGGCAACCATTGCCCTCAGCGGGTTCCCCGCCGTCGCACCACGTCCGAACGTCAACCTGGCCTCCCAATCCTGGCAGGTATTACCGTTGCTGCGAGAAATCGCTCACGCAAAAGGCGGTTTCGCCGAAGGAAAAGCCCAATGAAACAAGCAGTCTTGGCAGTGGCGCTAGCAGCCACCCTCGGCACCCCCGCATTGGCTCAGGGGGCGAGCATCACTGGGGTATGGAATACCGGCAGTGAGGGCGGAAAAGTGCAGATCTACCGCTGCGGCGACGCCTATTGCGGCAGGATCGTCGACGCGGCGCGACTACGCACCAATCCAGATCAGCGCGACGAGCGTAATTCCAACCCTCGCCTCCGCAATCGCAAGCTCAAGGGCCTGGTCGTGCTGCGGGACGTAACCGGCGGACCGACTGAATGGTCCGGGGGGCCGGTCTACGATCCGGAAACAGGCGATGGCGCCCGTTCGGCGAAGATAACGTTGCTGTCCAATGGCAAGCTCAGGATCAAGGGCTGCGTCGCGGTGTTCTGCCGGACCAAGATATGGACGCGGGCGAAGTAAGCGCTGCAACAGCAGCAAGTTTGCCTTTCATGACAGAGGTTCGGTCCCGATCGGGCGCGGGCTCATCGGGGGATCGTTTGGGTGGATTGTGACGATTGAGGCAGATCGATCTCGAAAGCCAGGTTGGAGAGCTCGATAGTGTCGGCCGGGCAGGCCCAAATACCGGCACCGATCCGGCAATTACGGAGCGCACGCCGAACAAAAAAATCACCCGCCAGTAAACAACGCCGCGCTTCAACGGGCCGCGTTTTAGGCGATGATCCACTGGGACCGGCCCCTGCGGAAGTTACTCAAGTGAGTTAAAACGTCATTCATAACCAACATTGACATCATTGTCGACTCGCCTACCCTTTACTTGCATCGATTCGCTCAGATGCAAGTAAACAATGGAGAGGATGGAATATGTTAAAGAACGTAGGAATTATGGCAGGTGCAGCGGCGCTTGTTATCGCCCCGGCAGCAATGGCCGATACTTATACGCCGGCGAGCACTTCGACCTTCTCCGGGGCAGTTTCGGTCCAGAAGGATGGGCGGGCGTACAATTGTACGCTGACCGTCGATGTCGACGCCACGGCAGGCTCAAGCGCGTCGGCTACGGCTTCAATCGGTGGCGGCTTCCCATGCTACCTGATCGCCGTAAACGGCACAGGCACGGTTGTTTATGAT
>CAMYIQ010000242.1 GCA_947258465.1 uncultured Erythrobacter sp. | reverse complement strand
TAATCGAGCTACGACCAAGGGACGCAGTGCTTCTCAACACCCATACCCAGGAAACCGCCGACCGACAAAACTGCTTCTGTTGCCTGTCCACCGCGCTTCTCGATCAATACGTGATCTACGTGGCCGATGTTTTTCCCGCCGCGATCAAAGACGGCTGTACCTTCGACGCGATCACTCGAAATAACAGCGGAATTCTTTTCTGCTTCAGTATGCATTGTGCCACTCCTTTGCTGAAACACACCAGACTACCCGAAAGCACATCGAGAACGGGCCGGTGCTACGGCAAGAAATGCCTTTGATTGAATGTTGATCCGGAACTCGTGGCCCCTGTCAGACAGGACGTTCAACAAGTGGGCTAAGAGGGCCATTGTGCGTTTACTTGCGGCTCGCTCTTGATCGTGTGCGACCAATGGTTCCCGTCATGCGACCGTTTAACAGCCATTGCCTTTGCCGTAGTGAGTGCAAATGATATTTTAAGCTCGGCCGTTGAGGCGGGGAAACGGTGCGCCAAGAGCGTGGATTACGTTTCGTCGCCGGAAAGCGGATATTTAAAAGGCAAGGACGGGGGCCGGAAATCAATTTCAGAAGTGAGGTTGCTGATGCGTCACTACGTTCTGCATTCTTGGGACCAACGTTCTGCGGCGCGCGAAGAGATCGCTTTCGATAGCGTTTCAATTGCTGGAGCGCTGGACAAGGCGAAGAAGGTCGCGAGCGGGACCAAGGCCGACCTTTACGAAAACGGAAGACCTGTCTGCTCTATGGAACTGGTCGGCAAAACGGGGGTCTGGCTGATAGGTAAGCCAAACGAAAGCACGGAAGACTAATCAGGAAGCACTGAGCGCATCGCTGTGATCGGGCTAATATGCGCGTATTTTTCGCCTAGCCGATAAGCGTCGAAAGCGTGCACCCGTAAATTATCTCTTGGCGTCTGTCGGGGCAGGATTCCTTAGACGCTTTGTCGTCATGCGATATCTGCATTTCGATCGGACGCTACGATTGAAGAACGGAAGATAACTCCCGAGTTCACTAAGTTATCCTCCTGACGATCTTGGGCCGCAACGGCAATCCGCCATCATATCGATTTGATTGCCTGGCTTACTTTGTGGTTGCCCGCTCCCATATGTACCTCGAAGGCAATGCGGGGTTAGGGTGTCCTCTGTCCTGATCCGGCGGTGGCGGAGCCAGTAGGAACCCCTATAGCATGGGTCCGTTGGGCACGCATGGAGCAGACATCACTCACCTCGTCGAAGACAACTGCCCCATGGGACGTCGTCACGCAGCCCGGGCCGGTGCTCGTCGCGGCCATTCATGCAGGGCATACAATTCGCGGATCGCTCGCGCCATGGCTTGAGATCGGGGAAACCGATCGACTTAGAGAAGAAGACCCCCTTACCGATTTTTTCCTTACCGCTGGCGACACTATAATCCGCGCCAATAGGTCGCGGTTCGAATTCGACCTGAACCGCCCGTCCGAGACTGCGGTCACTACGAACCCCGAAGACACTTGGGGGCTGCGTATCTGGAAGCCCGACATGCCTGAGAGGGAGAAGGAACTTTCCCTAAGGCTTCACCGGCAATTCTACGATCAGGTCGCTCGGTGCGTGGATGAGATGATCGAGGCTCATGGGCGGATCCTCGTGCTCGACGTGCACAGCTACAACCATCGGCGAGCAGGTCGCGATGCGGAGCCAGATGATCCGCAACTCAGCCCCGATATCGATCTGGGGGCTACTACGTTAGACAAGGATATCTTCGGGGGGCTTCTCGAGAGGTTCGGCGATGCCCTGCGCTCGCATCCGCTAAATGGCCGGACGCTCGAGGTGGGCACGAATATTCGCTGGAAGGATGGCGGGCATTTCCCTGAATGGCTTCACGCCAAATACGGCGATGCCGCTTGTGTGATCACGCTCGAATATAAGAAAGTGTTCATGGATGAATGGGGCCGCTCGGCGGACATACTCGCGCTACAGGATTTGCGTGAAGGCTTCCTCGCGGCGGTGGACGAGGCGCGCGATTGGCTCGCCGAATATCCTGCCCCCGGCCAGGCCCAAAGCAAAGCTCGAATGCCAGCATGACACGCATGGCAAAGGAAAGAAAACACCATAACGGCGCGGACGAACTGCTCTGCGAGGCGGCGATCGCCGTTGATCGCGCTCTCGAGGAGATGGACCGGAAAATCGACTGGCTGGAGCGTCTGACGCCGGTTAATATCGACGAAATCTGGGACGGCTTCCAGGCATCGTCCTTCCGGTCGATGCCCGACAGCCGATATGGCGAGGGGCTCGATCAAGATGCGCCCGTACTTCGTAGCGAACTATTCAGTTTGCCTGTTCGCGAGATCAAGAACCCGATCGTCGAGGCGCTTATGCTTGAGAAGCAGCGTGAGCTCGACCGCCAAATCGAACTGGTTCGTATGCGCGACAAGGATGGCTTCATCCTGGCGAGCATCGACCTTTTTGGACATGTCAGCGAGCGGTTTCTCCAGACGGCAAAAGACTTGCTGGCAACTGTTCCGGTCCTCACGCCGAAACAGGAGGACGTCGGGGCTGCCGAAGTGTGCGAAGCAGCGGAAGCTGCCATTGCCGGTTATCGCAAACGGGCGCCGACCTTTCGGTGCGGTATTGTGGTCGATCCTACGCCGGGGACCTCGATGTACGTGTCCGCAGGTGATTTCCACGTCGCACACGATTACCGTACTTCGCGCCATAGGGTGAAGCCTCTCATCGCCCACGAGATCGGCACCCACGTCTTAACCCGCCATAACGGTCGGCGGCAGCCTTTGCACACCCTAGCAGGCGGGCTGTGCGACTACGATGTTCTGCAGGAGGGCCTCGCGGTGCTCGGAGAGTACCTCACGGGGTATCTCCCGGCCGATCGCTTACGTGTCCTTG
>CAMYIQ010000241.1 GCA_947258465.1 uncultured Erythrobacter sp. | reverse complement strand
CTTTTGGCCAGCGCCTTGAACCAGCTCCACGAGCTACGTCGAATTCATCCAAAGGGGGTCATATGCAAGACGGATATCTTTACTCCAGTTTGTTCCGCCTTTTGCCGATCCACTAGCCGCACCTAAATTTAATCCGCCACCCTTTTCGGACGATTTGGCCTTTGAAGCTGTTTCTTCATTTCCGACGAGAGCTCCGATACCACTTCTTTGCGCGAGAAATGACGCTACGCGCTCATGGTCTGCATATAAAAAGTCGAGCATCTAGATTATCAACAAAGCTAGCCAGTAGATGATCGAGAAAACGCCAACAATCATAAGGGCCCCTGCGATTAAGTTGGCCCATGCAGGATAAACCCTTTGGTGAACGACCGGAACGATTTTGGCGACACCCTCCTTGCATCGAACCTGCTCGATATTGGCGCCATTAAGTATTTGAAGCGTCACGACTTCCTTTGGCGCAATGTATGGTATCTTCACAAGCCATCGACCTGAACTCGTTGTGCCTACACTGAAATCGATCGCGGGCATCACATTATAGCCGGCTGGCTCGCCGGTTGCCTCAGAGACTATTTCGACATCTTCCGCTGGAAGTCGGCCGAGGTTTTGAACCATGATCTGGCTCGACCGGATATTCAGTGGAGGAGCATCGGGTCCCGGTGGAGCAAATTGAAAGAAGCTAGAGTTTGGACTGAAAACGATCAGGCGGACTTTTCCTTGGAGCCAATGACGCGCAATAACTGCAACCAAAGTCGCGATGCTTGAGAACAGAGCGGCTTGTCCGCTTTCGGTTGCAAGAAATTCCACCATTTCAACAGATTGGATTACTCCGCCGCCACGCTCCCACTTTCCTCGCCGAACAGGCCCGGGCCGTCATCCTCGGCTTCTTCCTCGTTCGCGGCCTTGGCCTTGTTGCGCTTGTCGAAGCTCGACCAGACGGTGTTCCAATCGCCGCGGGTCGCGCCCTTCGAATATTCGGTCGCGCGGGTTTCGAAGAAGTTGGCGTGCTCCACGCCGTTGAGCAGCGGGGCGAGCCAGGGCAGCGGGTGGTCTTCGACCATGTAGATCGGCTGCAGGCCAAGCTGGCTGAGGCGCCAGTCGGCGATGTAGCGGATATACTTCTTGATTTCCTTCGCGGTCATGCCCGGCACCGGGCCATCCTCGAAGGCGAGGTCGATGAAGGCATCTTCGAGCCGCACCGTCTTCTGGCACATATCCATGATGTCTTCCTTGACCGCCTTGGTCAGGCAGTCGCGCTCGCGAGCGAATTCATGGAACAGGCGGGTAATGCCTTCGCAATGCAGGCTTTCGTCGCGGACCGACCAGCTAACGATCTGGCCCATGCCCTTCATCTTGTTGAAGCGCGGGAAATTCATCAGCATGGCGAAGCTGGCGAACAGTTGCAGCCCTTCGGTGAAGCCGCCGAACATGGCCAGTGTGCGGGCGATATCCTCGTCCGTATCGACGCCGAATTCCTGCAAATAGTCGTGCTTGTCCTTCATCTCCTCATATTCGAGGAACATGCCATATTCGCTTTCGGGCATGCCGATCGTGTCGAGCAGATGGCTGTAGGCGGCGATATGCACCGTCTCCATATTGCTGAACGCGGTCAGCATCATCTTGATCTCGGTCGGCTTGAACACGCGGCCGTATTTGTCGTGGTAGCAATCCTGCACCTCGACATCGGCCTGAGTGAAGAAGCGGAAGATCTGGGTGAGCAGATTGCGCTCGTGATCGGTGAGCTTCTGCGCCCAGTCGCGGCAGTCCTCGCCCAGCGGCACTTCTTCGGGCAGCCAGTGCACCTGCTGCTGCCGTTTCCAGAAATCGTAGGCCCAGGGGTACTCGAAGGGCTTGTAGGTCTTGCGGGCTTCGAGCAACGACATGTTGTGGGTCTCCGGTTTTTCGCGTGAACGACTCATATAGTGAATCAGAGCTTGGATTCGAAGGCAAGCGGCAATGATTCGGCGGGGATAAGATGGAAAAAGGCCCGCCCTGCGCCTCGCCGCTTCACCTGTGCGACGAACTGCGGAACACGCTTCAGGCAAAATCCGTTGGTAGGATATTCGATATGCAACACGGGGAACAGCGGCATCGTCCGGCTTCCCCTTTTGCGGGCGATGTCCGCAAACCCCGGCGCCCCGTTCCTCGACATCGAGGGCGGGGCGTCACCGATTCCGCAGTTCGAGCTTTCCGCGAAGCATGGACCTATTTTCCCTATCCTCTGCCGACAAGGCGTAAACCACGAAACATCACGGTATTCCAAGCGATTGAGGAGCTTCGCAGCGAAGAGCACCTGGAATCTGCGACCGAAGAATATCCGCATCTCGGGAAAGTCGGCACCGGCCCGATCTATCTGGAAGATGGTGCGCGCATTCCCGCAAGTCTCGGCACCAAGGCTGTGACAGAATACGCATATACGCATCCATCGCTTGCGGTCCCGCCGCGGATCGCACACAGCCCGCCCCGGGAAAGTCCCAAGCCGGCTTGGTATATAAGGCGTGGTATAGTGTGCAAGTCGTTGCAAGATTGCGGTATTCCGGTACAGTCGCAAGTAAATATGAACCGGGCGCAAGACTTCGACCTCGCCGCTGCGGCGCATGCCGCCCTGGCCGGCAAAAAACCTCCGCGCGGGTGGGACCACAGACTCCATGCAGCGATCGCGGAATCGCTCGGCGATCTGCACTATCGCGAAGGGCGGTTCCTCATGGCGCTCGGCACGGTGGTGGCCGTTTTATCGCTGGCGGTGGACGCGCTGATCGCGTCCGATCATTTCACGAAAATCGCTGCGGTCAGGTTGGGGGCGGTACTGCCCTTCACCCTATCCGCGCTGCTGCTTCCCCGACGGCTGCTCGCCCTGCAAAAGCTGTTGATGGGCCTGTCGCTCATCGGCTTCGGGGTGAGTATGGCCTATGCAAGCGCCTTCGTTCCCTCGCCTGACAATGCCCTCCTGGCTCTCGGGGTCGTGACATTGTTCGGGCTTGCCCTGCCGGTGCTGCCGTTTCGCCGGTGGCAGATGATCGGTTTCGCCTTGCTGTATGGGCTGGCGGTGGGAGGGTTCCTGCTGCTCCATGGGGCCATTGTCGATTACGCCAAGACATTCATCCCGATCATGATGCTCACCATGGGCGCGGCCACCGTTCTGGCCCACCGCATCCACTGGATCGAACGGCGGAACCTGTTGCTGACCCTCCAGGCGGACGAACGCGCCAAGGCTCTGGAGGAAAGCAATGCGCGACTGACCGAGCTGTCGATGAACGACCCGCTCACCGGGCTCGCGAACCGTCGCCGGGCGGAAGACACTTTCGCCGAGCATTATGCGACTCCGGTGACGGTGGGGCAGGCCGGTACCGCGCTGTTCATGGTCGATCTGGACCATTTCAAGGCGTTCAACGATCGCTGGGGCCATCAGGCAGGTGACGCCTGCCTGCGCGCGGTGGCCGAGGTGATGCGGCATTTGGCCAGCCGTCACGGCGGGCTTGCCGCGCGCTTCGGCGGCGAAGAGTTCGTGGTCTTCCTGCGCGCCGACGATGCCACCCAGGCTCATGCGATCGCCGAGGAATTGCGCGTTGCGATAGAGCGGATCGAGATCGATCACCCTGCCAGCGCCACCACGGTAAGCTGCACCACCAGTATCGGTATCGCGCTGCACAAAGGCCCCAATGTGCCGGAACTCGCCGATATGCTGGCAAGAGCCGATGCCGCGCTCTATCGCGCCAAGGCCGAAGGGCGAAACCGCAGCTTGATGGCCGCCTGACACCGCCCTGCGCGCGGCGCGGTTTGCGGCGGATACCTGCGCCCGTGGCCCATCGGCCGATGGCCGAATGTCCTTCAGCGGCGCCATCCCGCTAAGTCAGAGGACGATCGAACGAAAAAAGGGACCGCGTTTCCGAGCTTTGCGGCCCGCGCGATCCCTCTTAACTTTACGCTTACGTCTAACGTCCGCCTATTGGCAGGCGAGGCATTCCTCGTAATCGGTCTGCTCGCCGCCGGCGGCCAGTTCGTATTTGGCCGCATCGGCGGTATTGTCGGCTTCCACACCGCCTGCGAAACCGGCGCGCTGCACGCTCTTCGAGCGCAGGTAGTAGAGCGATTTGATGCCCTTCTCCCACGCCTGGAAGTGCAGCATCATCAGATCCCATTTGTCGACATCGGCCGGAATGAACAGGTTCAGCGATTGCGCCTGGTCGATAAAGGGCGCGCGGTCGGCCGCGAATTCGAGCAGCCAGCGCTGGTCGATCTCGAAGCTGGTCTTGAAGGCGGCCTTTTCTTCCGCCGTCAGGAAATCGAGATGCTGGACGCTGCCGCCCTGCTCGAGGATCGAATTCCAGACATTGGTCGAATTCTTGCTCTTCTTGTCGAGGATCTTTTCCAGATAGGGGTTCTTGACGATGAAGCTGCCCGACAGCGTCTTATGCGTGTAGATATTGGCCGGGATCGGTTCGATGCAGGCGCTGGTGCCACCGCAGATGATGCTGATCGATGCGGTCGGCGCGATCGCCATCTTGCAACTGAAGCGCTCCATCGCGCCCATTTCTTCCGCATCGGGGCAGGGGCCGCGCTCCTTGGCGAGGACCATGCTGGCCTCTTCGGCCTTGGCGCTGACATGCTTGAACATCTTGAGGTTCCACACCTTCGCCATCGGGCTTTCGAAGCCGATGCCCTTGGATTGCAAGAAAGAGTGGAAGCCCATCACGCCCATGCCGACACTGCGTTCGCGCATGGCCGAATATTTCGCCCGGGCCATTTCATCGGGTGCGCGGTCGATATAATCCTGCAGCACATTGTCGAGGAAGCGCATGACATCCTCGATGAAGGTCTTGTCCTCGTTCCACTCGTCCCATTTCTCGAGATTGAGCGAGGACAGGCAGCAGACCGCCGTGCGGTCATTGCCGAGGTGGTCGACACCGGTCGGCAGGGTAATCTCGGCGCACAGGTTCGAGGTCGAGACCTTGAGCCCAAGCTCCCGGTGATGCTTGGGCATCATCCGGTTCACCGTGTCGGAAAAGACAATATAGGGCTCGCCCGTCGCAAGCCGGGTTTCGACCAGCTTCTGAAACAGGCTGCGGGCATCTATCGTCTTGCGAACCGAGCCGTCGCGCGGGGAAACCAGATCGAATTCCTCGCCATTGCGCACCGCCTCCATGAAGGCGTCGGTGACCAGCACGCCGTGATGCAGGTTCAGCGCCTTGCGGTTGAAATCGCCGCTGGGCTTGCGGATTTCGAGGAACTCCTCGATTTCGGGATGCGATATATCGATATAGCAGGCGGCCGATCCGCGCCGCAGACTGCCCTGGCTGATGGCCAGCGTAAGGCTGTCCATCACGCGGACGAAAGGAATGATGCCGCTGGTCTTGCCATTGAGGCCGACGGGTTCGCCAATGCCGCGGACATTGCCCCAATAGGTGCCAATGCCGCCACCCTTGGAGGCCAGCCAGACATTCTCGTTCCAGGTATTGACGATCCCGTCGAGGCTGTCGGCAACGCTGTTGAGATAGCACGAGATCGGCAGGCCGCGCGTGGTGCCGCCATTCGACAGAACCGGCGTCGCCGGCATGAACCACAGCCTGGAAATATAATCGTAGAGGCGCTGCGCATGGTCCGCATCGTCGGCAAAATAATCCGCGACACGCGCGAACAGGTCCTGATACTTCTCACCCGGCAGCAGATAGCGATCGGTGAGCGTTTCCTTGCCGAATTCGGTCAGCAGCGCGTCCCGGCTCTCGTCGATCTGCACGTCGAAACGCCGGTCGAGCACTTTCTTGCTGTCTTCCTTGGCGGCAGCGGCAGCCGCACTCGCCACAGCACCGGCCAGCGCCTCGCCCGCTGCTTCCCGGACGAGTTCTTCGCTGCCTTCGTCAATCTTGTCCATCGCAACCGCTTTCTTGCCGGTGGTGGGCTCCTCGACGGTGTCCTGCCTATCCAGATCCAGTGCCATCGCCGTATCGTCCCCGCTCTTGAAATCCATCGTCTGCCCCGCTGTCCGTATCATTCGCGCGCCTGATTCCAGGCCCCGCATGTTCCGCTTGTGTTCGAGTCGCCGAGGCATCGCCCTCGCCTACCAATTCCTTGCGGCTCCGGGGCAAAAACTTGTCCCTTTTTTCCCACAGGCCCGCTTGGTCGCGCCAATCTTCCAATATGGGAAGTCCGCCGCAAATCGCTAGGTCTTGTGGGTACCCCCAGCCGCTCTACCACTAGATACTGAATCAGCCGGGACTCCAGCGCAAGGGGGTTGGCGGCGATTTACCGCGGACACGCAGGGTCGGAGCATGGTGACTTATCTTGTTGCAACGCCGCGACGCGTGGACGAAGCTGGACTCGCGGCGAGCGCAAGGGCGAAAATGAATCCGGGAAAAAAATTTTGCGGGCAAAAATGATCGTGCCGGGTTGAGATTCGTTCG
>CAMYIQ010000240.1 GCA_947258465.1 uncultured Erythrobacter sp. | reverse complement strand
TCCGATTTGAGGATCTTGAGCCAGGACGCGATGTAGCTGGCGTGATGGTCGAGGTGGGTGACCGGAAGACCCAGTTCGGCCCCGAGGATGGCCGAGGACAGTTCGGCGATCAATTCCTCGGCAGCATAGGCGTCGCTGCCGAAGCGGTTCTTGAGATCGCGGTCGAGCCGCGAAGAATGCCCCGTCCAATGCGACAGCTCGTGCGCGAGTGTCGCATAGTAGTGGTCGTAGGCTTCGAAGAGTTCGGCTGGCGGCATGGTGACCCGGTCGCGCAGCGGTTCGTAATAGGCCTGCGCACCATGATGCCGCAGGTCCGCGCCGACACGCGCGAAGAAGGCATCAAGCCGGTCTTCGCGCCCTTCGGGTTCAAGCGCGGCGACGAGTGGCTTGGGATGGTAGAAGTCGGGGAGGCCGTCGCACTGGTCAGCGTTGAACACGGCATAGGCCTTGAGCACGCGCCGGTTTTCGGTATCGGCCTCGCCTGCGGCGTTCTCGACTTCCTTGGTGTAGCTCTTGTAGAAAATCGCGATGGTCGACTTCTCGCCCTTGCGGACCTGTCCACCAAGCGCCTGACACTGGCGGTATGTCATCCAGTACGGCGAAGTGTAGCCACAGCCATCAGCCACCATCCACAACCAGAAGGTGTTCATGCCGCGATAGGGCGTTCCGCAGGAGCGCAACGGACGTGAAACCGGCACACCGCGCCACGGCTTGACCCAGGGCTTGGTGCCATGCTCGAGCTTCTCGATGATGGCGGCGGTAATGCGCTGGGCAGGCGAAACTGAAGCAGCGCGGCGGGACTTGGTCATGGGAGTTCTCCTGATTGCCGGGACGGGCATGTCCCGGTTCAGGAAGAGCAAAGCACCCTCCCCTCTCCGCCTCTGAGGCAGGCGATATTCTGCGAAAACGCGAAAAGGCGGCCCGTCCCGATTGGGACGGACCGCCCGCCGAGTGACCTGGGCCTGTCAGGAGGGGTCAGGCAGCCTGCTCGGCAATCTCGTCAGTCGCGTCGCCGCTGATCGTTTCGTCGGCCTCGTTGTCAATCGACGCATTTTCCTCGAGATCGGCAGGAACGTCAGCATCGTTGAACCGCATGATCGAAGGAACCCAGGCTTGTGACCGTTCCTTGACCTCGGCCTCGCCGATGAAGTTGCCAGAGAAAATGCGTTCGGCTGCGCTCGCCAATTCGGCCTTCTTGGAGGCAGCGTAGCGACTGACCAGCTCCGGACCGCCCGCAGCATCGAGCGCTTCGAGCGTGCGGGCCTTAGCCACCCGGTCGAAGTAGTTCGCCGCCGTTGGCCGCCACCAATGCGCGGTCTGGATTTCAAGGAGGGAGCCCAGCGCCTCGTGCATCGGCACCGAGCGCTCGCTTTCGCAGGCCAGGCTCGCAATCAGAGTGCGCGAGACGACATGGCCGAGCCAGGCCGAGCGCACTTCGTCAGACAGTGCCCGGAACCTCGCAAACCGCTCGACATCGCTTTCGCCAGCACGCCAGCTTTCGTCGAGCGATCCCGCAAACTCGGCCAGCGCCGCACTCGCCGGTGCATCTTTGGCCTCAAATCCGGTGACCGGGCCGGACGCGACAGACCCGACAAGCGTCGACGCCTTCCTGGCGCGCCAGTCATGCCCATCGGCATCTGCAAGTGTGAAGACCATGAAGTCGAGCGCCAGTGCCGGATCGTTGGCGAGATGGATCGCCAGGATATCGCGGCGTTGCATCGCAAGCTCGTCGAGTAGGCGCTGCGACAACGAGCTTCCCTTGGGCTTCGCCGCACCGCTCTCTTCAATGGGCTCGACCACGCCTTCGTCAGCGGTGACTTCGGTCTCGGTGTAGTACTGTGGGACCAATGTCGGCTCGCCATTGCGCGAGAGGACGAGGAAGGCGCCGGCTTCGGATTTCAGTTCGTCGGCGAGTACCGGCGGCCGGTCATTGAGCGCGCGCATGGCGCGGTCGATCACCACGAGTTCCTGTTCGGCCTTGGCGACCTCGTCCTCGTCGCTGTCTTCGTCTTCGAGCACGGCGGCGACGCGATCGTAGTCGGCCTCAAGCTCGCCGAGCTCCTTCGCTTCCTGTTCGGTCATCGGCGCAGGCTCGCATGGCAGACGGCCGAGACCTTCGACGAGGTCATGGCTGACGTAGTTACCAAGCGTCGGGCGCACCCAAGCAAGGCCATGTTCGAGCGCGGCCTTTTCGGCGGCTTCATCCATGGCCTTGTGCGCGAGATCTTCGAGCAGCGCGACATCGATCCAGCTCTCGCTGGCATCATCGTCGAACAGTTCGCGCTCGATCCGGCCACCTGCAGCGAGGTAGGCATCGCGTCCGACGAGGACAGCGCGTGGATCCGAACCGCGTACTGTGGCATCGAGGACCATACGGCGGATCGTGTCGGGCGTGATCTGGTACCAGGCGTCCTGCAGCTCGGCATAGACATGCGCCTGGCGCTCCACGTCGGAGATCGCGCCGTAGGCCTTGGCCATGTCGAGCGTGATCGTGCCTTCGGCGAGCGCTTCGAAGAC
>CAMYIQ010000239.1 GCA_947258465.1 uncultured Erythrobacter sp. | reverse complement strand
GGTGAATTTAATTCTCTGGCTTTGCGGATCGTAAACCACCCGTTCGGCGGTGATCCGCCAGCTCGGATCTTTCGGGCAGCCTTGTGGCGTGACGACCGAACAGCCGCTGTAAGCGGCTTCCTGTAAGGCTATCGTGCCGTCGCTCTCCCGCATCCCTCGGAGGGCCGCGAGGCGCCCGCCCTGCCGCAGGGCCAGCAGAAGGTCCTCCATCGCGCCGGCTTCGAATTCGTCGGTCAGCTCTACCCGCTCGGAAAAGAGCTGGTTGCCATTCTCGTCGACAAAGCGCACCCGGCCGGATGCCACGATCACGCCGGTTTGCTGGTTCCAGCTCACCGTATCGGCCCGCAGCGAACGATCGCCGCTGCGCAGGACCACATTGCCACTGGCAGTCACATTGTCGCTGTCCGCACTGTATTCGAGGATATCCGCCTCGAAATCGATCTCGCGCTTGCCGGTGTGGTCGATCCCGTCCTCGCCGGTCGCGGCGGGAGGCTGGTCGAGACCGGCATTGGGATCGGGGATGGTAAGCAGATCGTCCACATCACCCTCTGGATCGAGGGTCGGCCGGTCGGGTTGCGGATCGCCCGGTTCACCTTGAGGGTCGACTACCGTGCCGACGTCGTCGGCGGCGGACTGCGCGGTCAGTGGCGCAGCCAGGGCGAGAGCGGTCACGCTGGCGATCCAGGTCAGGGGCCTGACGGCCTCCCGGCTGGCTGGCAATGCTATCTCTGCAGGCGGGAGCATGGCTTGCCTATCGCACCGGCCACGCCTAATCGCAATCGCCATCCTCGATGGGCGGCCGTGGACCCCGCCGCCCCGACCAGATATTGTTTCCGGAGATTCCATGAAGATTCAGTTCAGCCAGTCCCGTCCGCAGGTTGCGCGCCTTGTTGCTCAAGTCACCGACAAGGGCAAGATCCCCGCCGGTCTCGACAAAGCCATGTCCGAAGGCATGGAAGCCGCGCGTTTCAAAGGCAATGCCGGACAGATTTTCGACGGGTTCGTCGAGCGCGACGGGCAGGTTTTGCGTCTGGCCATCGCCGGAGCGGGTGACAAGAGCGACGAAGCGCGGCTTGCCAATCTGGAAAAGGCCGGGGCGGCACTTGCGGCCAAGTATCAGTCGAGTGGGAACGAGGAGCTTGTACTCGACTTGTCGGACAGCGGATTGTCGGGCGAGGAAGCGGCGTCTGTGCTGCTCGGTCTGCGTCTGCGCAACTGGCGTTATGACGTCTATCGCACCAAGATGAAGGACGATCAGAAGGTCACGCTGGCCTCGGTCGACGTTATCGGCGCGCCCGAAGGTGCCGAAGCGGCGTGGGAAGACATGGCCCATGTCGCAACCGGCGTCGAATTCACGCGGCAACTCATCACCGAACCCGCCAATATTCTCTATCCCGAAAGCTTCGTGGAACGCTGCCAGGACCGGTTCGCGAATACCGGCGCCGAACTAATCGTGCTGAACGAAGCGGACATGGAAGAGCTGGGCATGGGATCGCTGCTCGGCGTGGGCCTCGGTTCGGAACGCGAATCGCGTATTCTGGCGATCCGCTGGAACGGCGGTAAGCCTGGCGATGCCCCGACCGCGCTGGTCGGCAAGGGTGTCACTTTCGATACCGGCGGCATTTCGATCAAGCCCGGGCCGGGCATGGAAGATATGAAGTGGGACATGGGGGGCGCAGGCGCGGTCGCCGGGGCCATGCTGACACTGGTTTCGCGTAAGGCCCAGGCCAATGTCGTCGGCGTGATGGGGCTGGTCGAAAACATGCCCGATGGCAAGGCGCAGCGCCCGGGCGATGTGGTCACTTCCATGAGCGGCCAGACCATCGAAGTGCTCAACACCGATGCCGAAGGCCGTCTGGTGCTGGCCGATGCCCTGCACTGGACGCAGATGGAATTCCAGCCTGCCCGCATCGTCGATTTCGCGACGCTCACCGGGGCGATGATCATTGCGCTCGGCAACGAGTTCGCGGGTGTGTTCTCCAACGACGACAAGCTGGCCAAGGACCTGCATGAAGCGGGCGAGACCACTGGCGACCGCAACTGGCGCATGCCGATCGGGCCGGCCTATGACAAGTTGATCAATTCGCCCATCGCGGACATGAAAAACATCGGCGGCAAGGCGGCTGGATCGATCACGGCAGCGCAGTTCCTGCAGCGCTTCATCGAAGATGATACGCCTTGGGCGCATGTCGATGTGGCGGGCATGGTCTGGTCGGACAAGCCGGGCCGTAGCTGGGGCAAGGGGGCGACGGGCTATGGCGTGCGCCTGGTCGACCGCTTCGTTCGCGACACGCTGGAGAGCTAACCCAAAACAGTGGCGGGAGGCACGGGCAAGATGCGGCGCAAAGGCGATTTGCCGACCAAGACCAGTCTTGCCTGTGGCCCCGATTTCGCGTGGCGGAGAATATGGCTGCGCGATCGGGATAGGATATACGTCTGGCCCGAGCGGCGTCGGCGAGCTGGGCGTTCCGCATGTCGTCGACACTCGGCATCGCCGCAGGCCGAAGCGGTAGCACCACGATCATGACCACCCGCGTCGATTTCTACCAGCTCAGCCGCGATCCGGTCGACATCACAGTCGCCAAGCTCGCGCGCAAGGTGTTGCAGGCGGGTGAGCGCCTCGTGGTGGTCAGCGCGGACGAAGCGCAGCGGCACCATCTTTCGAAGGTTCTGTGGGAACAGGGCGGGGCGACCTTTCTTGCCAATGGCATGGCGGGCGGTCCGCACGAAACGCGCCAGCCGATCCTCATCTCCGAAAGCTGCGCCGCGCCCAACGATGCGCGCATGCTTCTGGTTGCCGATGGCGTCTGGCGCGATGAGGCCCCCGGCTTCGAGCGCGTCCTGCTGTTGTTCGATGCGGACCGACGCGATGCGGCTGCCGAACTCTGGCGCCGATTCGCGAAAGACGACGCGGTCGATAACCGTATCAACAAGCAGGATCAGGATGGCGCCTGGCGCGAAGGGGCCTGACGGAACAACTCTGCGTTTCGTGGGTCGATTGAACATGAAGCGTTCTGTTCGCACCGTGCCCTTTGCCACCTATGCAATCGCAGCCCTTTCGCTTGCCGGGTGCGGGGCCGAAAACCGTGGCGGTGACAACACCACCGATGCCGGGGAGGAAATTGCCGCGCGCGGATCCTACGATATCGATGCCGCGACTGGAGAAACGCGCGCGCGTCACACCGATGACGACGGCACGATCACCACCATGCGTTCGGGCGAGAGCGTACCGGTCGCGCTCCCCGCCGGTTTTGCGGTTTATCCTGGTGCGAGGGTCGTCAACAACACGCGGGTCGAACAGGCCGAAGGGCTGCTGGTTCTGCTCGACCTGGAAAGTGCTGCCCCGCTCGAGGATATGGTCTCCTATTATCGCGAACAGGCCGAAGCCGCAGGGGTCGATGTCGCCACTTCGATCCAGAGCGGCCCGATGACGATGATTGGCGGCGAAGCCAGCGATGGAACAAGTTTTTCCTTCACCGCCACCCGCGAAGATGGGATAACCGCTGCGCAGCTTTCGATAGGTCGCGGTCTAGAATGATTCTTGCCCGCGCGCGCGCGCGGCGCTAGGGGCGCGCGCGAGAACCCTCTCCCCCGTACAGAACGCAAGGAATTCACCATGGCGGTTACCCGCACCTTTTCGATCATCAAGCCCGATGCCACCCGCCGCAACCTGACCGGTGCGGTTACCAAGATGCTCGAAGACGCTGGCCTGCGCGTCGTCGCGTCGAAGCGCATCCAGATGACGCGCGAACAGGCCGAAGGCTTCTACGCTGTCCACAAGGAACGCCCCTTTTTCGGTGAACTGGTCGATTTCATGATCTCCGGCCCGGTCGTGGTGCAGGTGCTCGAAGGCGAAGACGCCGTGAAGCGCAACCGTGATGTGATGGGCGCAACCAACCCGGCCGATGCCGATGAAGGCACCATTCGCAAGACCTATGCCGAATCGATCGAAGCGAACTCGGTCCACGGTTCGGACAGCGAGGAAAACGCCAAGATCGAAATCGACTTCTTCTTCAACGAAGACGAAATCGTGGGTTAAGCCAATCGCGGCCCGTTAAGGCGGGTTTCGCAATAGACCATATCCTGCGGGGACGATCTGGGTTAGGATCGTCCCCGTTGTGTTGAAGAGAATCGTCCCTGCCCTGCGCTGCAAGCACCAGCGAATTGCGACGACTCGTGCCTTTGTCGATGCGATGAATGCGCGCAACAATGCCGAAGCGCTGCCCTTGATGGCGGCCCACATGGCTTTCGTCGACATTAGCGGCAAGAAGATATCGGGGCGAGACGAGATACTCGCAGTCGATGGCGCGTTTCGCGATGCCAATGACAACGCTCAGGTGCGCATTCGGACCATCGATGCGCATGACGATGCGGTGCTGGTTCGCGGATATCTCGAAAGCGACATGGCCGAAGTCGCGGGGGACACCATGTGGCGGGTGGATTTCGATGGCCCCGTCATTTCGGCGATTACCGTCACCCGCGCAGATAATGGAATGACGCTGCCCAAATTTGCCGCGATGATGCAGGCCTAGGCCTTCGCGCGGTTCTGGCTCAGCCCAAAACGGGCAATATCGGTTCGGTGGCGATGATGATGGCCCGCCGCGGCGATATGCTGTTCGCGGACCATGGCTAGCAGCGCCTCGCGGGACAACTCGATCCCCCATTCCGTGTAGGTGCGGGCAATCTCGGCCTGCCAGTCATGGCCCAGCGCATCGAAATCGATATGAACCACGCCATCCGTTTCGGGGGTGAGCTGGGCCTGAAGGCGTTCATCGCGCAATACCAGCTTGCGGCGCCATTCGGTCCGGATCGCGGAGAGATCGGCGTGATCGCTTTGAAAGGCCATCTGGCTCGAGACGAGCGAGACCGAACTGTCGAGAACGTCATCATGGTCGCGGTGCGTGACGACGAATCTCGCATTCGGAAATTGCGTTCTCAGGCTCGGCAGGTCCTCGGAAAACTGCGGACATTTGAGGACGCGCGGTTGGTGCGCATTGCCCATAGTCGACGCATCGGTACGAAGGATTCGCGAAAATTCTGCGTAGACCGGCCGCGCATCGCGCGCCTCGTTCCAGGCAATGAAAGACGGGATCCGCCATTGCGTTTCGAATGTGGCGGGGGAGAGCGCGCCTGCTAGCCAGCCGATTTCCTCGTCTATCCGAGTCGCGCCGAAGGGGTGAATGGTTTCGAGCCACGGATTGATGCGCCGCGCAACGATCAGAGCGGCTCGTGCCTTGAGCGGGCGCAGGTCGGGCGTCGCGGGCACCGGATCGTGGCTGTTGCAAAAGCGTGTGCCCGCATGCCGCGGATCGGCGGCCAAAAGCCGATGCAGGCGTGTTGTGCCTGCCCGCATCTGACCGATCACGATGATCGGAGCGGCAATGTCAGCATGCGCGAGGCCGGGGTCGTCGCGCCATAACCGCCCCAGCGCGTGCCGTTTGCGGATGGCCGAGGTCAGTTGGCCATAAGCCATGGTGTGGCCGAGCGCGTTAAGCCGTGCCTCGTCGCGCAGGCTGGCGCACAACCGCTCGAGCCGTTCGCGGAAATCGGCCACCTCGGCTTCGCTTCTGATCGAACGCTCATCCTCGGTTTCGAATCCCCGGCTGCCAATTTGCCACAGATAATCGGGGTCCAGCGGCGGTTTTGGGGTCACGCCCCTGTCCCACAGCGTCTGTACCGCACGATCCGCCCATTGGGCCGCTTTCGCGCGTGCCAGGGGATGGGAGCGGGGCGGGGCGACCATGGCCGTCTAGAACGTGTCCGCTGCGTTGAGCAGTTTGGTCGCGCTCTTGGGGGCCAGCAGGCGCCAGCTCCGTTCGAGCCATTCAGCCACATTATCCCAATCGACACCGGGGCGGTTGAGGATCACCCCGATCCAGCCGCTCGCGCCATAATAGGCAGGCCGGTGATAGGTTTGTGGCTGGGTTTCGACGAGGTTTTCGAGTTCGTCCTGGCTCGAGCATTTCACCAGCAGACAGATATGCGG
>CAMYIQ010000238.1 GCA_947258465.1 uncultured Erythrobacter sp. | reverse complement strand
GCCGCCGTTCAAGAAGGACAAGCCCGGCGGCGGCAAACCCTTTGCCGGAAAGCCCAAATTCGGCGGCAAGGGCAAGGGCAAACCCGGCGGCCCGCGCAAGGGCTGACCGGGTCCGCCCCCATCCCGCTCAGTTGGTCATCAGCAGCGGGATGCGCACATCCGACAGCATCTTGCGCGTCACGCCGCCGAAGATCCGCTCGGTCAGGCGGGTGCGGCCATAGGCGCCCATCACGATCAGCCCGGCCTTGCGGTGTTCGGCATGGGCGACCAGCGCCTCGCTCACGCCCTTGTCGCCCGCCTCGACCTCGATCATCTCGCAGGAGATGCCATGGCGCGAGAGATAGTCGGCACCGTTGACCGGCGGCAGCTCGGGCTCTTTCGCGCCCTTGCCCGGTTCCTTGACCGTGGCGAGATAGACGGTTTGCGCCTTGTGCAGCAGCGGCACTGCCGCCTTGAGCGCATGCGAAGCCTCGGCCGACCCGTCCCAGGCGACCAGCGCCGACGCGCTCGGGTCGAGCCGCGTGCAGGTATCGGGCAGGACGAGCACCGGGCAATCGGCAGTCACTGCCAGCTCGCCCGCAGTGAAGGACGGTGTGCCATCGACCGTATTGGGATCGCGCGCGCTGACCACGGCGAGATCGTGGAGCGAGGATTCGCGCAGCATCGCCAGCGCCACCGGCCCGGCCGCCTCGACCCAATTCCACGAAACGCCCTCATTCGACAAATCGTCGAGCGTCTTGTCGCGCAACTTCTCCGCCTCTTCGCGCCAATAGGGCACCATGGCGGCGAAGGCCGCGCCATGGAAATCAATCGCCCCGGCGGCCTCGTAGGGGATGGCATGCAGCAGCGTGACATGCGCATCGAATGCGCGTGCGAGGTCGAGCACGGCATCGAGCCTCCCGGAAAAGCTCTCGTCCCCGGTAGCGTTGAAAAGAATGGTCTTCATGGCGTCGTCTCCCACTGGCGGGAGGGCCGACGGGCCGCTTCCCGGCTTGTGGGGGGCAGGATAAAGGTACGGGCTTGCGGACACATTGATACGGATCAATTTGCACCGGTTCGCTGCATGTCGGAAACGGATCCGGGCATGTGACGTCGGGGTACGCGGGAGCCGGAATGTTTCATTCGCGAAAGCAAGGCGCGGATTGGGGGGCCAGGTATGGGATACACACCCCACGTCATCCCAGCGAAAGCTGGGATCGCTCTCAGTTAGAGCATAGCCTCAAAGAGATCGTCCCACTCAGGATTCACCCCTTCGATCAGTTCGATCTTCCACGCACGCTTCCACGCCTTCATCGCTTTTTCGCGCGCGATCGCATCCTCGATGCTGTCATGTTCTTCGGCATAGACCAGCCGCGTCAGCCCATATCGTCGACAGAAGGCCGAGCCCTTCCCCTCGCGATGTTGAGCTGTTCGTCTACTGAGGTCGGCAGTCACACCAATGTAGAGCACGCCATCCTTGCGGTTGCTCATGATGTAGACCCATGCACTCATGCCCCCCGGAAGCTAGCAGCTTGTGGTGAGCGATCCCAGCTTTCGCTGGGATGACGTAATTTGGGTGATTATCTGCCGTTCGAAACTTTGCGAAGAACTAAACCCCGAATGAGCCTCACCAGGCCGAAGCCTATAAGCGCTCCGAGGCTAGGCCAGAGCGGGTTGAAAAAAAGATAGAGCGAATCCTGTGCGTCAGGCGTGCGACTTGGATCGTTCAATTCGATCACCGTGTAGACCACCATGACAAGCGGGATAAATAGAAGGGCAGCGCAGCCTGTTTTGCGACGAGGGATCAATCCGGCCAGAGCTCCAACGATGCTCCCGGTCACCATTGCTGTTTCTATCCAAGTCACGCCCCCTTGTTAGCCGCATTTGATTAAGGCAGCTATCGGGTCGTTAGCGAACAGCTCCCCTCACCCGCCCGCATGATAGAAATCGTAGATCTGCTGCGCCACGCCCGCGCTGATGCCGGGGGCGCGTTTCAGGTCGTCCAGCGCCGCCGCCCTTACCTTCCCCGCCGTGCCGAAGTGCAGCAGCAGGGCGCGTTTGCGCGCGGGGCCGATGCCGGGAATCTCGTCGAGCGGTGAGGCGGTGATGGCGCGGCTGCGTTTGGCGCGGTGCGCGCCGATGGCGTAGCGGTGGACTTCGTCGCGCAGCGTCTGGAGGTAGAACAATAGCGGCGAATTGACCGGCAGCGTCTTTTCGCGCCCGTCGGGGAAGTGGAACACTTCGCGCCCCTCGCGCCCGTGATGCGGGCCCTTGGCGATGGCGATCAGGGGGACGTGCTCGATCCCCATCTCCGCCAGCGTATCGCGCACCGAAGACATCTGCCCCTTGCCGCCGTCGATCAGGACGAGATCGGGCCAGACGGTCCTGTGATCCTCCCCGGACCGGGGAGGGGGACCGCCTGCCGCAGGCTGGGGCTGGTGGGGCACGGACTGGTGCTCCGGACCTCTGCCCTCATGACCATCCTCCGGTGCCCCTCCACCATGCTGTGCTTGGTCCCCCTCCCCGAAATCGGGGAGGCTGGCCAGATTGCGGAAGCGGCGGCTCATGACTTCACGCATCATGCCGAAATCGTCGTTGGTCTGGGCGGTCTTGATGTTGAACTTGCGGTACTGGCCCTTCTCGAAGCCTTCGGGGCTGGCGACGACCATGGCGCCGACCGCCTTTGCGCCCTGGATATGGCTGTTGTCGTAGACCTCGATCCGCTGCGGCACCTCCTCCAGCTCGAGGAATTCGGTGAGGTCGCGCAGTATCTTTGCCTTGGTGCCGGTTTCGGCCAGCCGCCGGTCCAGCGCTTCCAATGCATTGCGGCTCGCCTGCTGCATGAGCTTTCGCCGCGTGCCGCGCTGCGGGATCGAGATCGTCACCGCGTGGCCCGCCTTTTCCGCCAGAGCCTCTGCCACAAGGTCCTGCTCGGGCAGGTCGCGATCGACCAGCACGGTTCGCGGGGGCGGGACTTCCTCGTAGAATTGCAGGAGCACGTCGGAAAGCACTTCTGCCTTTTCGAGGTCGCCCGTGTTGCGCGGGTAGAAGGTGCGGTGGCCCCAGTTCTGCCCGCCGCGGATGAAGAAGGCCTGCACGCCCACCTGCCCGCCCTTGGCCGCGAGCGCGAAAACATCGGCATCGCCCACCCCAGCCGCGTTGATCGCCTGGCTGCCCTGAATGAAGGTTGCCGCGCGCAGCCGGTCGCGCAGGATGGCGGCGGTTTCGAAATCGAGGTCTTCCGCAGCCTTCGCCATCTGCCTTTCGAGGTCCTGCTGCACTGCGGAGGACTTGCCGCCGAGGAAATCCTTCGCCTCGCGCATCAGCGCGGCATAGCCATCCTCGTCGATCCGGCCGACGCATGGCGCCGAGCAACGCTTGATCTGATAAAGCAGGCAGGGCCGATCGCGATTGTTGAAGAAGCTGTCGGTGCAGGACCTCAAGAGGAACAGTTTCTGCAGCGCGTTCAGCGTCTTGTTCACGCTGCCCGCGCTGGCGAAGGGGCCGTAGTAGTTGCCCTTGGCCCGCCGCGCGCCGCGATGCTTCTGGATGCGCGGGAAGGCGTGGTCGGCGCGCAGCAGGATGAAGGGGAAGCTCTTGTCGTCGCGCAGCAGCACGTTGAATGGCGGGCGGTAGCGTTTGATGAGCTGCGCTTCGAGCAGCAGCGCCTCGGCTTCCGAATTGGTGGTGACGATCTCCATCGCGCGGCACTGGCTGACCATGCGCTGGAGCCGGTTCGAAAGCCCCTTCACCTGCGTGTAGTTCGCCACCCGCGCCTTGAGGCTGCGCGCCTTGCCGACATAGAGCACGTCGCCGCGCGTATCGAGCATGCGATAAACGCCCGGCCGGGGTTTCAGGGTCTTTACCGTCTCGCGGATCGCGGTGATCCCGGCTTCCAGATCGGGCTGCGCGCTGGCCACGGTCTGGCGCGCGCGGTCCTCGTTGAACCGCTCCTTGCCTCTGGGATCGTGGGGAGAACCTGCCTTGGTGCGCGACATGGAGGGGAGATAGGCGGGCGGGGCGGATTTCACAATCGCGCGCCTTGTCAAAGTATTGCTGCGCTGTATTATAACACTGATACACAGGTGGGGAGACGTTATGCAGGCCAAGGCCGCTATCCAGCCGCTCGAAGAACAGTCCAGTACCAATTGGTGGGTCGTGCTGGAGGTGCTCGCCTTCGCCGCGCTCGCTTTCGGCTCGCGGCTAGTGTTTGCCGAGATCACGTGGAAATTCTCGGGGCCCATCTCGCTGCTGTTCACGCTGATCGTCCTCACGCTCTACCTGCGGACGAAGGGCATGGGCTGGCGCGATATGGGATTCGT
>CAMYIQ010000237.1 GCA_947258465.1 uncultured Erythrobacter sp. | reverse complement strand
CTTTCGATCTCCCGGCGCGCTAGTTAGAGCAACGGCATGTCCAAGCAGACCGACAGACTACTCGCGATCATGGCCCGCCTTCGCGACCCGCAAACTGGATGCGAATGGGATACGGCTCAGAATTTCGCCACCATCGCACCCTATACGATCGAAGAAGCCTACGAAGTAGCGGACGCTATCGAACGCGCGGATATGAATGATCTACGAGGCGAACTTGGTGATCTGCTGTTGCAGGTCGTCTTTCACGCGCGGATGGCGGAAGAAGCCGGCGATTTCTCCTATGAGGATGTTGCACGCGACATTTCCGACAAGATGATCGCCCGACATCCACACATCTTCGGCGACGAAGGCGGAGTCATGGAAGACGATCGCTGGGAGGATATCAAGGCTGCGGAGCGTTCGGCCTCGGGTGCGACGAGCGCGATGGACGGCGTTGCCCAGGCTCTTCCGGCTCTATTGCGCTCGCACAAGCTGCAGAAGCGCGCTGCCAGGGTTGGTTTCGAATGGCAGGACCTGGAAGGTCCGATCGAAAAGCTGCACGAAGAGCTGGCCGAACTCGCCGCCGCCCGGACCGACGATGAACGGATGATGGAGGCTGGCGACGTGCTGTTCGTGGTCGTGAATATCATCCGCCGCTACGGCGTCGATCCAGAACAGGCTCTACGCGCTTCAAATGCCAAATTCGAACGACGATTCAGGGAGATGGAACGGCTATCCGAAGCGGAGGACGAGGATTTCGCGAAACTCGATCTGATCTCGCAAGAAAGATACTGGCAGCGCGCGAAACGGGAGATTGGTTAAGCCAGCGCCTCGTACTGTCCAAGCTCTTTCGGATTGAGCCTTACGGTGATCAACCGGGTGGCCCCGTCACTTTCGTCCGCGATATTCTCGATCACCTCGCCATGGGCATGTAGCCATGCAATTCTGCGGCCATCGCTCGCCGCGACCTCGAACGTGCGCAGGGCAGCATTGCGCGTCAACATTTCGCCAAGCCGATCGAGCAGGACATCGATGCCCTCCCCTGTAATGGCAGAGGTGGCGACTATTCCCTCGTCGGCTTCCACCTGCGCCGCCAAATCCTCGGCATCTGCGGGGGACAATTGATCCCACTTGTTCCAGACTTCCAGGATTGGAATCGAGGAACCCTCCCCTTCTCCGTCGAGCACGTCCAAGTCGCGGAGGACCTGGAGAACCTGCGCCTTCTGCGCGGCAGTCGATGCATTGGAAATGTCGCGCACATGGCAGATGACGTCGGCCGAAGTCACCTCTTCCAGAGTTGCTCGAAAGGCTGCAACCAGTTGGGTGGGGAGATCCGAGATAAAGCCCACCGTATCGGACAAAATGGCCTTCTCGACCCCGGGCAGCGCAATCGCACGCATCGTGGGATCGAGAGTGGCAAAAAGCAAATCCTCGGCCATGACGGCCGCCCCGGTAAGGCGGTTGAACAGCGTCGATTTACCGGCATTGGTATAGCCGACCAGAGCGACAACCGGCCAAGGCGCGCGTTCGCGTCGGTCGCGATGGAGGCCACGGGTCTTGCGAACCTGCTCCAGTTCCTTGCGCAAACGCCCCATGCGCTGGCGGATCATTCGCCGGTCGGCTTCGATCTGCGTTTCGCCGGGGCCGCCAAGAAATCCGAAGCCGCCCCGCTGCCGTTCGAGGTGGGTCCAGCTACGGACCAGGCGGCTTTGCTGGTAATCGAGATGGGCGAGTTCTACCTGCAACCGTCCTTCCGCGGTTGCAGCGCGTTCCCCGAAGATTTCGAGGATCAGCCCTGTCCGATCGATGACCTTGCGCGAGAGTTTCTCTTCCAGATTGCGTTGCTGAATAGGGCTGAGCGCGCCATCCACCACGACCAGCTCGGCTTCGTTCTGCTCGCAGGCGATGCGAATGTTGTCGACCTGCCCCGCCCCGAACAACAGATTCGGACGTACCTCGCGAACCGGCAGAACGAAGCTCTCGGCGATGACGATACCGATCGCCAACGCCAATCCCTCCGCTTCAGCGAGACGCGATTGTGCATCGAGGTCATAGGCCATGCCTCGTATATCCGGGCACACGACAAGTGCCCGCGCACCGCGCGACACTTCGCCCATCAGGTCGTCATCGAAACTCAGCTTTCGCCCTCTTCCCAATCTTCGGTCAGGTCGACCGGGGTTGCGGGCTGGATCGTGGACACGGCATGCTTGTATGCGAGCTGAACATATCCGTCCCGCTCGAGCAGCATACAGAACAGGTCGTAAGCGGCGATCTTGCCCTGCAGCATGACGCCGTTGACCAGGAACATGGTCACTTGCGCTTCCGCCTGGCGCACGCGGCTCAGAAAAACGTCTTGCAGAAGGCGCTGCTTGGCGCCCGATCCCTGGCTTGCGAACTGGTTGGTATCGACCGGCTGTGCCGGCATGATGGTGCTGATTGCATGCTTATAGACGAGCTGCGATTGCCCGTCACGGCGCAGCAGGATCGAGAAATTGTCGAACCAGGTTACAATGCCCTGAAGCTTGACGCCCTTGACGAGAAACATCGTCACCGGCGCCTTGTTTTTGCGCAGCAGGTTCAGAAACGCATCCTGCAAATTCGCAGGGCGATTACCCTGCCCGGATTCGGGCTGTTTTGGACGCGGTCGTGCCGATAGCGTTCGATCACCGGACATGTCTTTTTCCCGTTTCTTGGCTGACCTAATAAAGGCCGCAATCTGGGCGCCCACCACGCCCGAGTTTGTTTGGATTTCCTCCCAAACGCAATCATTGTGGAAGAGAATACCTATCTGCGCAACGAATTCCTGATTTCGTCAGAGAACGTATCCCTTTTCGCTCCGGACTAATTCTTGCGTTCTTGCCCCTCGCGTTCGACCATCCCGAGCAGTTTGAGTTTGCGGTGCAATGCCGACCTTTCCATGCCGATAAAGTTTGCCGTCTTGGAAATGTTCCCGGAAAACCTGCGGATTTGGACGGTCAGGTACTCACGCTCGAAATTCTCTCGCGCTTCCCGCAATGGCGCGCCCATCATGGCCCCCACACCGCCATTGCCGCTCACCTTCCCGCCCATCACCTCTTCGGGCAGCATGTCCACTTCGATCTGGCCG
>CAMYIQ010000236.1 GCA_947258465.1 uncultured Erythrobacter sp. | reverse complement strand
GCGGGAAATATTAAAACTCATAAGAGCTCATGCCTGCATCATTACCTCAAGACGCCTTCTCCCGTTGAATCATTATTACGGAAAATCGGCTGCGGATCGGGTCAGGCCGAGTTTTTCAACACAATAGGGCCGGAAGCGGACTGTCAGCTTCGCAGCTAAAAAAGGTCAGGACAGACGTTCCTGCCAGGCACAAAACGATGTCGATCATCGCAAAAAACCGAAGGAGAAGCGGAGACGATATGGGGCGGTATCGGCCTGATCAGATGCTCAAGTCTTGCCTTCAGCAAACGCTCCCGAAAATTCGATACGGGTGTGAAAGCCTTCGTCGCTGCCCGTCTCGATGGCGCCGGATAAACGCGCGGTCATCGCTCGGATCATACGCCAGCCTAGGGAATCCGATCGCTCGGGCTTGACGTCTTCGGATAGGCCGACGCCATCATCCTTCACGGTCAAGACCCAGCGCTTCATGTTGTCCTCGTCGCTTTCCCGCTCGAAACTCACGTCGATGCGCCCGTTCTTCCTATTCTCGAACGCGTGTTTGTAGGCGTTCGTGATAAGTTCGTTGACGATTAGCCCCAAATCGATTCCTGCACTGCCGGAAACGCTAACCTCATCTCCGAACACGGAGATCGCGATGTCGAGCTGATCGTTGGAAAACGCATCCTGCGCGTGTTTCGCCACGGTTTCGAGCAAGGGGACGAGCGCAATCCGGTCGGCCAGATTGGCGCGCTGAAGTTCCTGATGGACCTTGGCAACCGACAGTACGCGCGATTCGAGTTGCGCCATCGCCTGGCGTGTCTCTTCTGATTGCGCACCTCGCTTGCTGAGCTGGATGAAGCTCACGATAAGAGCGAGGTTGTTGCCGGTGCGATGATGGACCTCATCGATTAGCAATTCGCGTTCGGCCATGGCTTCGGCCAGTTCGCGGTTCTGCCGCGACAATTCGGCCAAGGGATCGGTGGAACTGAGTTCAGCGATACTGGCCATCACTCGCTCGCCAAGCTCGGATTCCTCCTCGGAGGCCGATGGTAGTTTAAACGCCAGTTCCGCTCGCGTCCCGTTTTTTGAGGTGTCCAGGTCGAACTTGTCGGCTAGCCGCTGAACGCCCGTGAGACCGAGCCCCATCCCTTGCGCGCGAGTGCCGCCAGATTGAGCCTTGAAGGGTCGGCGTCCTTTCACGAAATCCGCGCCTTTGGGCAGGCCCTCACCTTGATCGATGACCCGCACCACCAGCCAGCAGAGGTCGGTTTCCGGTCGAATGGCGAAATGCGCCCGACCTCCACCGCCATATTGCAGGGCGTTGCGGGCGATCTCGAGCACGGCGGTGACGACGCGCGTCTTGGCGAAGCTTGCCAGCCCGCAGGTGTCGGCGATCACACCAGTGACTTGGCGGATGCGAGCGATGTCCGGCTCGGCAGCAATCCTTACGCTCAGCAAATCCATTCTAGAGTGTCCTCGCCTGCGATACGCGAGACACGATAATGCTCGCATCGTCCCGCCCGCGAAGATTGTTGGCCATTAGGTCCGCCGCAATCACGGGGGCGCTGCGCTGTAGGAGAGTAGCTTGCGTGTCGAGTGAGCGGAGCGTGTTGAGCCCATCGGAATGCATAACGAGTATCGCGTTCTTTTCGAGCTCTACTGTCTCCTGATGCGGCGTCGTCAGGCGTCCTCCGAGCAAACCGTCGCGAACAACGAGCCGACGCACCGTTTTGCCCTGCACAATTAGCGTGCTGATGTTGCCGATACATGCATAGCGCAGGCGGCCATGTGACCGATCCAGCGCAACGACCGCGCCTACCGCCCCACGCGTATCCTGCAGAGCATTGCCAACCTGCAGCAGAATTTCGGCAGGGTCATCACCTTTTGCGGCAAGAAAGGATTTCTTCGCTGCGGCCGCAGCCCCAGCGGCTTTGACCCCGTGCCCAAGCCCATCGGCAATGAAATAGAAGCATTCGTCATGGCTCGATCGCACCGCGACGATATCACCGCAACGCCGCTCTCCCGGAAAAGCGAGCTTGAAACCCGCGTGATCGACCGGATCGGCATGCCGTATCGTCTGCCGCCGGAACTCTGCGGCAACGACGGTGCGGCCCGGCTCGCTGAAGATATCTAAACGATCTGACAGACGTTTAATCGCTCCGAGCCCGGTTCCGGCAGAACCCTTCGTCGTCTCTCCGTCGCGCATCATCCGGTCTACACGGCCGATCCCCGGGCCCTCGTCGTGCCCCACGATGTGGAGACGTTCGAGCGCGGGCGCGCCGAAGATTTCGACCAGGATCTGCCCGCCCCCTCCATGGCGAAGGATATTCTGCGCGATCTCGGTCGCCACGATCGCCGCGTGCTCGACCTTGGTCGAGTGCAAGCCCATCGCGTTCGCAGTGCGACGAGCTCTCCGCCGTGCTTCCGCGACGGCGCTCGTTTCCCTCACTTTTAACCAACCGATCATCGCAGGCTGCACGCTCCGATCATCCGCACCGTGGTGCCCTTTCCCGGCGAACTATCGATAGCGAACGTTTTAGAGAGGCGTTTGGCTCCGCCGAGCCCGCGCCCCATGCTTCCTCGACGTGTTGTGAACCCATCAGCCATTGCGGCATCGATATCTTCGATACCTTTTCCGCAATCACGACATTCGATCCCAACCTGACGCTTATTGGGCATAGCGTAGATCGCCAGCGTCCCACCGCCCGCATGGGTCAAGGCGTTGCGCACCACTTCGCTCACTGCGGTCACGAAGCGCGTCTGCATTAACTCGCTACTGCCGCACTCCTTCATTGCGTCTGCGACCCGCGACCTAGCCCGCACCACATCACGATCCTGTTCGAGTTCGATCGTCGCGATCCTATCAGCCTCGTCGAAGACCATCGATCAGGCCGGACTGGCGCATCTTGTCCAACGCATGGGACAGGGTGAGCGCCGTATGGTTTTCGGGAAGATACATGCCGAGTTCGACCAATGTCATTGCTACAGCCGGACGCATGCCGACCACGTAGGTCTCAGCATCTAGTAGACGGGCGACGCTGGTCAGCTGGGCGAGCACGCGGCCAACGAAGGTATCGACGATTTCCAGTGCCGAGATATCGACCACCACCCCGCGACACTCGGTATCAGCAATGCGCTTCGACAGCGCCTCCTGCAGGTCGATGATATCGGTATCGGTGATATCGCTGGTGATCGAGACCAGCAGAACGCCTTCTACGGCATAGATCGCGGCGGCATTCACTTCGCGTTCCGCTTATCGTCGTTGATCGGGCGGATCGCCACACCGACCGAGGTCAGCGCGTCCATCAGGGCACTACGTAGCGACGAGCGTGTGCGGACTTCGCCGACATCCACGCCCAGTTCGACCATCGCCTGCGCGATCTTCGGGCTAATTCCGCTGATGATGCAGCGCGCGCCCATCAGGCGTACGGCGGCGGCGGTGCGCAGCAGATGCTGGGCGACCTGAGTATCGACGGTCTTGACGCCGGTAATATCGACGATGACGACTTCGGCCTGCCGCTCGACAATAGCCTGCAACAGGCTTTCCATCACCTCTTGTGCACGCAGGCTGTCCAACGTGCCGATCAGCGGCAGGGTTAGCACCTTGTCCCACAGTTCCACGACCGGCGTGGACAGCTCCATCATCTCGTCGCGCTGACGCTCGATCACCTGCTCGCGTTCGGCGATAAAAACCTCGTTCGAGTAGATCGCGAATGCATCAATCGCCTTCGAAAGAAGCAGAACCTCTTCAATCAATCGTTCCGGATCGCTTTCGAGCTTTTCGGTGAGACGCTCGAACAGCGGGGTCTTGAGCGCCAGGATGAGCGCCGCCATTTCTCCCGGTAACACGCCGCGCTCGACACGCTCGTGCGTGATCTCCGACAAAATACCGCGCAGGTCGGCCCAGTGTTCGTCCTGCAGGTCGAACTCACCATCCTTCGAAGCGTCGCGCACGCCAAGGCGGAAGGATCGCAGCAGGCTGGCCGCCTGGTCGCGCTCTTCTTTTTCGGAAAACAGGTCGATGCGCTTCGCGCCGTCCTCGTCGGCCTGCTCAATCCAGTCAGCCAGGATGCCTTCGGCATCTTCTTTAAGGACTTCGAGGGTGGTTTCGAGTATTTTATCAGACATATCCACTCCAGATTTCCGCTTCGTTCAAGCGCTTAGACAAAACGGCTCGAAGAGGAAAGGTTGACGAACTTGCTTCAGCTTTTGGGCCGGAAGCGGTTAGTCCGCTCGCGGGTGCCGCGACAGCGAAAGCCGACGATCCGCAAACGACCCCAGTTGTGGACACTGGAGACAATTATCTCGCAACCTGACAGCAGACACTCGACCAGCGGTATCAGCGCATGCCTTCCGATAGCTCTGCTACCTGACCCAACGCGGTTGCCCATCCATTCGGGAAACCCATTTCCTCGTGCATTTGGCAGTCTTCGTGACTCTTGTGGAGCGCTGTCGCGGTGTAGCGCGATTCGTCGGGATGTTCTTCGAGCGTTACGAAGGTGGTGAAGAATGCGCTCTCATTCGGTCGTCAGCCACTCCGCAAGACATCAGTGACTACGATCCGCTCGTTCTTGACAACTTGGAGGAAGCAGCCTTCGCCCCCTTCCATGACCGTCCCGTCCGACAGAAGCATCGTCGGATCAAAGGTGCCACTGCCATGAAACTCGTGCCTTTCAAAACCGTCCGGACGGGCGCAGGAGCCCATAACTTTACGAATTGTTCAGGCTCTCGCCACCATCAAGCTTTGAGGCCAAAGCTTCATACGCCAAGTCCATCAAAAATACGGGTCATCATCGAAGAGACGTGAACGCAGCTTCACTGCATATTCTCGTGCACGAACTGATCGGCAAGAGCGCCGACAAGCTGAGGCAATTTCTTCGGCATTCGTTCAGTATATTTAGCACCTTGGGCGCTTAATTGGGCTGACCACGCATATTGCTTGAGAAACGACGGGTCTCAGCCTTCGAGTGCGGTAGAAGCTGACAGATCGAGGTATGCAAAGCAAAATGTTTCGAGTTGAGCCTACCCTAGTCGTGCAACGACCTGAGATAGGCCGTTCGACCATAGCAACCTTGTGGCCCTTCGGCGTCGCTGGTAATCAGACCAGGCGAATAGTATGCCTTGCCGAACTCAAAGGTGTCGGGTCCGAGCTTCAATTCGGTCCGGCCTATCGTGGCGGTGCCGTCCTCTGGAAGGACGAAGACCGGATCGTATTCACCACCGTCGTAGTCTACCTTAAGACATGGACCTTCCGCCACTAGGGTGACAACCTGTAACGCCATATGGGCTTCTCCTTCAGGAGACTGCTTTAAGGCACCGACATTTTCGAAGCTTCCATTTTCTAACGGAGCCGCGGAATAGGTCGGGGCTTGCTCGGCGGACGAGCATGATGCCGTCAGACAGACTACGAAGGTCATGCCGGTCATCAAGGCTTTAAGGGATGACATAGCTGTCCTGCTCGCCGACGAGGGTCTTGATCGCAATGCTTGGCTTATGATCGTTCACGCGGTCAATCGGCATGTAGACGAAAGTGCAGTCCGTATCGAAGGTCTGCGTCGTCCCATAGCGGCTCTGCAGGTTCATGACGCACGGCCTGTCGCGAGTGGCGTTGAGCGTACCGTCTCCCTTGATTGTGCCGCCAATCATAGTGCCGGCGGCCGTGACTTCCCACCAACCTATGCCGGAATTCCAGGTCGGACGACTGAAAACAGGCCCGCCGCTATCCCCGTAGTATGTCGCCACCATGAAGTCCTGCGCAAGCACGCGGACAACGCCGTTGAGCGTCGTTTTGGTCGTGTCGTCCTGCTTCATACGCAGCTCTATGTATCCCGACTGTTCGACGATGATGCCGCACGAAAAACCGGAAGTCATACCCATTTTGCACCGGATCGCGCCTTCCGGATGACCTAGGTTGTAGGAAGGCGTACCACCGGCCTGCTGGGCGTATCTGACCTTCAGCCATCCCTTGCTCGGGAGAGCTCCGTCCACGTTCGCGAAGCTTCCCTCCTTACAATTCGCGCCACTATAGTCGCACCCATGGGAGAAGCGCCCGACAGTGTTTGCGTCGAACCACATATATCCTCGTTTGTATGGGATGCTCGTTGCCGGATAATGCTTGTAGTCGTAGGAGATCGATCCGGCAGGTTCGTACCTCTTGACGTCGAAGGCTCCGAGGCTGCGGCTTGAACCATCGTGTCCGTCGTCACAACATTTGGCACAACTCGCGGCGTAGAGTTACGGAGCGTGGGCCTCGTCCGGGATTGATGTTTAGGCGGCGAGCCTGCGGTGTTGCAAGCGCCGATATTGGAGTGTCTGTCGCTTGATCCTTTCTCGTCGTTTGATGATAGCGGCAGCCCTGCCGAAGTAGGCATCGGCAGGCGTCACATTGTCGAGGCTCTCGTGGTAGCGCTGGTGGTTGTAGTGCTCGACGAAGGCCTCGATCTGCTGTTCGAGATCGCCGGGCAGGAAGTAGTTCTCCAGCAACACGCGGTTCTTGAGCGTCTGGTGCCAGCGTTCGATCTTGCCCTGAGTCTGCGGATGGAAGGGTGCGCCGCGCACGTGGCTCATCTGCTTGCCATTGAGATAGTCGGCCAGTTCTCCGGCGATGTAACTCGGGCCGTTATCGCTGAGCAGGCGCGGCTTGTGCAGCACGTTGGCGTGGTCGCAGCTGAGGCTGCCAGCGCCATGTCGAGCGTGTCAGTGACGTCCTCGGCTCGCATTGTGGTGCAGAGTTTCCAGGCGATGATGTAGCGTGAGTAATCGTCGAGCACGGTTGAGAGGTAGACCCAGCCCCACCCGATGATCTTGAAGTAGGTAAAATCGGTCTGCCACATCTCGTTGGGCCGCGCGGTCTTCGTGTGGAACGCCTCTGCCGCCTTGATCACCGTGTAGGCCGGGCTGGTGATCAGTTCGTGGGCTTTCAGCAGGCGGTAGACTGTCGCCTCCGACACAAAGTAGCGCTTCTCGTCGGTGAAGCGCACTGCCAACTCGCGCGGGGATAGTTCGCTGTGCTCGAGCGCCATATCGACGATCTGCTGCTGGATATCCTCGCCGATGCGGTTCCACACCCGGCTCGGCGCTGAGGGGCGATCCTGAAGCGCTTCCGGCCCGCCTTCAAGGTAGCGGTCATACCAGCGGTAGAAGGTCCGCCTTGCCACGCCGAGCTGGTCCAGCGTGCGTTTGGCAGGCAGGTGCGACTGCTCGACGATCCGGATGATCTCCAGCTTCTCGGATGCGGGATATCTCATGCGTCGTCTTCCCCAGGCCCGGTCATGCTTTTTTTGAGTAGACGGTTCTCCAGCGTCAGGTCGGCCACGCACTCTTTCAGATCGCGGGCTTCACGGCGCAGATCCTTCACCTCTTCCGTGGTCGCAGCACGGGCTGTGTCACCAGCGAGGCGACGCTTGCCTGCTTCCATGAACTCCTTGGACCAGGTGTAATACAGGCTCTGGGCGATGCCTTCCCTACGGCACAGCTCAGCGATGCTGTCCTCGCCGCGCAGGCCATCGAGCACGACGCGGATCTTGTCTTCAGCCGAGAAATGCCGACGGGTCTTGCGGCGGATGTCCTTTACCACCTGCTCAGCAGGGGCCTTGGACCGCGATTTTGCATTAGAGGATTTGGGCTTCATCTTATGGGATGGACGCCTCCCGCAATCGAGCCAAAAAGATTGCAGCAAGAATGGAGCAGAGGAGTTCATCACATGCACATGCTGGCGATCGATTTGGGTAAGCAGTCCTT
>CAMYIQ010000235.1 GCA_947258465.1 uncultured Erythrobacter sp. | reverse complement strand
GGCGAACCGGCCCCCAACATTCTAGGACCGGCGCTCGAAGGGTCCTCTGCAGCCGCCAATGATACGGCGCGTATTCCCCGGGGCTAATGGCGGTTCAGAACCGGAAACGGTCGATCTTCGAGCGACTACTATCTTCGCAAATGCCGGAAAAGTGGAGAGTACAGAACAATATCCTGGAGATACGGTCGGCAGGTCCCCGCTACTTTCTGGGCCGAAAACGAATCTGGCACAAACCCGTCCCTACCGTAATCGCCGAGGCCACCTCCCGATGAACGGGGTACGATCTACCCATTGTGTAACGCTGGCAGTTGCGCAACAAAGCAGGCGATGTCGCTATCGCTCAGAGGTCTTTTTATTGCACTTCCTATAGTGGCGCTGATCATTGGCGCCATGGCCTGGAGCATTTACCGCGCCAATATTAGCGCCGATCGTGCAAGTGCGATCGATGAAATAGATATCGCCAATGCTACGGCGGCGCGAACTCTCGAACGCGAGATCGCACTGATCGCGGAAACCGAGATCAAGGCCGCCGAGACCATGGCGCGAAAGCTGGAGCAGCGTGGTCCCACCGGTTTCGACGAGATATTCAAGCGGGCCCCCGATGGTGCTTTTCACACGCGCGACGAAGTATGGAGCGGCCGGACATTTTCCGGCGGAATCCGGCTGAGCGGGATCGGCGGATTTCTTGCGCCTCCAGAGCCGGAAGGGGAGCGCCGCGCCGCGATCCTTGCCGCCTTCGAAACCCTGAGGCAAATGGCCAATGGCCTGCCCAGCAGGATCGAGAGCCTGTATTTTTTCTCCGCGACCAACGATCTCCTCATCTATGCGCCGCGCCGCCCCGACGAACTGTCCTTCTATCGATCCGCGCCGGCCGATTTCGGATTTCAGGATTCGGAATTCAGCCGAATAACGGCCCCTTCGGAGAACCCCGATGGGAAGCTACGCTGCACGAGCCTGCAGCGCCCCATCTATGACGAAACCGGCGACATGTGGACGACCGGCTGCATGTTGCCCATGCGGGTGGACGGCCGACATCTGGGCGCCTGGGGTATCAGCATTCCCTTGCAGGACCTTACGCAAAAGCTCCGACCGCCACCCGATGGAGCGTTTACCGTCATCGTCGACCGCGATGGCAAGCTGGTCCACTATTCTTCCATCGCCGGGAGGGACAACCGGCAGCTTGCCGCCAATTTGGATCTGGTGAATTCGCAGGACCGACAGCTCCGCGCTCTATGGGCCCAGGTACAAAGCGGGATCGGCGAGCACACCGAGTATGGCGAAAAGCTCGATGCCTATGTAGCGGCTCACCAGCTCGATGCTCCGGATTGGTACGTGCTGACAATTCTGCCCGCACAGGCCCTCAGCGATCGCGCCTGGTCGGTCGCCCGGCGTGTTATCCTGGTCGCGCTGGTCGGCGCGCTGGTCCTCGCCTTGCTCCTCGCCGTCATCTTTCACCGCGCAGTCGCCTTGCGGATCGCGCGGCTGAGCGCACGCATCGATCGCGTGGGAGCTACGGCAGGCATGACGATGGATGCCGGAGGGAGCGACGAGATAGGGCAGCTCGAACATGCGTTCGACCAGATGGAACAACGGCTTGCCCAAGCTCGGGCGCGCGAACTCCGTTCCTTCGACGTGCTGATTGACGCTGCCGATCGCTATGCGATGATTCTCTTCGACGAACAGGGTGGTCTGCGCCGTGCCAGCAAGGGCGCGATCGATCTGTTCGGCGAGACCGAGATTGCCAAACTCGCCGCGCGCTGGGGTCTGGTGGCGGATGGTGTGGGTTCGGAGTCGGCCGAAACGAGGCCCGGTCCGCAGCCGACTGTCGTCGAACGAACCTTGGCCGACGGGCGCAGGGCATGGCTGGAGGAAGCGCTGATCCAGCTCACGGACGAAGCAGGGGCGCCGTTTGGCACGGCCTATATCGGCCATGACATAACCGAGCAGCAGCAGGCGGTCGACGCGTCTCGTCGCGCGCGGGACGAAGCGCGGGCGGAAGCTCGGACGAAAACCGATATCCTGGCGGTCATATCGCACGAGATCCGTACCCCCATTTCCGGCATTCTCGGACTGATCGACCAGGTGCGCCGCGAACGGTCCGAAAGCGAACGCGGCCGCGCCCTTACTCTCATCGAAGATTCGTCGGAGGCCCTCCTCAAGACGCTGGATGCCACCCTTCAGCGTACACGATCCGAACGGGAGAAGGTCGAATCCCAAGTGGAGGAGTTTCAGCCGGCCGAGCTGATCGAGCGTGTGGCAGAGCTGTTCCGCCCCCTCGCCCGGCGCAAAGGGCTGGCACTCGATATCGAGGTCGGTTCGGATGCGCGCGTTATCGGCGAACCTACCCGTATCCAGCAGGTCCTCGCCAACTTCGTCTCCAATGCGATCAAATTCACGCCGACCGGGAAAGTCACCCTTTCCTTCGCTTTGCCCGACGCGGATTGCGACACGTGGGTTTTCAGCGTCGAGGATACCGGTTCTGGGATCGATCCCGAACGGCTAAAAACCATCTTCGAGCCATTCTCCGGCAGTGCGCCCGATACGCTTGGACGCTCCACCGGCAGCGGACTCGGCCTATCGATCACACGCGACCTTGCGCGGCAGATGGGTGGCGACGTTGCTGCCGAGAACAGGAAAGAGGGTGGAACCCGGATGGTG
>CAMYIQ010000234.1 GCA_947258465.1 uncultured Erythrobacter sp. | reverse complement strand
GCCGCGTGATGCGCGTCGGTTTCGGTCGGGAAGCCCGCAATCAGGTCCGCCCCCACGGCGAGATCGCGGCGAAGCTCCCTCAGCCGGGCAATCAGATCCACCGCATCGCCGCGAAGATGTCGGCGTTTCATCCGCTTCAGGATCAGGTCGTGCCCATGCTGTAGCGAAAGGTGAAGGTGCGGCATCAGCCGCTGTTCGTAAGCGAACAGTTCGAACAAGAGCGGATCGATTTCGATCCCGTCGAGCGAAGACATCCGCAACCGTTCAAGTTGCGGGAAGGTGTCGAGCACGGCGCGCACCAGGTCGCCAAGCGGAGGGGTGCCGGGCAGATCGTGGCCCCATGACGTTACATCGACGCCGGTCAGCACCACTTCGCGCGCGCCAAAGTCGAGATGGCGTTCCACTTCGGCGAGCACCTGCGCAATCGAAAGCGAACGGCTCGGCCCGCGTCCTTGGGGGATGACGCAGAAGGTGCAGGCATGATCGCAGCCATTCTGCACCGCGATAAAGGCGCGGGTGCGGTCCTGCGGGGCAGGGGGCGCTTCGGAAGGGACGTTCCACGCGCGCGGATCGAGCTTGGCCGTGTTGGCGACGAGGCCGTCGACTTCCGGCATGGCGGCGATTTGGCCGCGTTCGATTTCGGCGGCACAGCCCGTGACAAGCAATCGCGCATCGGGATTCGCGCGCCGGGCGCGCCGGATCGCCTGGCGAGTCTGGCGCACGGCTTCACTGGTAACCGCACAGCTATTGACGACCACGAGATCGCGTTCCGCCGAAACCATTGCGCGGATCTGCTCGCTTTCGGAAATATTCAACCGACAGCCGAGCGAAATGACCTGCGCCTCGCTCATGCGAAATCGTTCCACTCGAAACTGCCGCGATAGCTTTCATTGGCCGGCCCGGTCATGCGGATGCGCTCGCTATCGTCCCATCCAATGACCAGATCGCCGCCGGGCAGGGTGACCGTCACCTCACGCTCGACCAGGCCGCGGCGCATGGCGTGGACTGCGGTTGCGCAGGCGCCGGTTCCGCATGCGCGTGTGAGACCGGCACCGCGTTCCCATACCCGCAGGCGGATATGCCCGCGGTTCTCGATAGTGGCGACGTTGACGTTGATGCGCTGCGGGAACAGCGGATCGGTTTCGATCTGTGGCCCGATCACGTCGAGCGGAACCGCATCGGTGTTTTCGACGAAGAAGATCACATGCGGATTGCCGACATTGACCGCGCCGGGCCGGTCCAGGCCTTCCCAGCCGACCGGCATGACCGCTGTGTCCATCCCATAGGCAAGGGGGATCGCTTCCCAGTCGAAGCGCGGTTTGCCCATATCCACGCTCGCACCCCCATCTGCCGGTTCGACATGGATCAACCCGCCGGACGTTTCCACGCTCGCAGCAGATCCGTGGAGCAGTGCGGCGGCGCGGCTGGCATTGCCGCATGCCTCCACCTCGCCGCCGTCATGATTGAATATCCGCATCCGGAAATCGGCCGCATCGCTCGGCTCGAGCAGGATCAGTTGGTCGCAGCCGATCCCGGTGCGCCGGTCGGCGAGGGCGCGCGCTACCGCCGTATCGATAGCGGGAACGGGGCGCACCCGGGCATCGAGCACGACGAAGTCGTTGCCCAACCCATGCATTTTTGTGAAATCGACGCGCATTGCGCCGCTGCATCTATGCACTTGGCGCCACAGCGTCCAGTGTATGCGTCAGCCCACCAGCTTGCCGCCGCCGCGTCGCGCTTCGCGAGAGGTGAAATCGACCTTCGTGACATTGTCGAGTCCGTCCTCGGCCAGAAGGTTCTTGGCCCGCAGCCTTTCGATGACCTGTTCGGACGGCTCGGGCCGTCCATAGTGATAGCCTTGGCCCTTCATCTTGCCCATGCGCTTGAGCGCCTCGAGAACCACTTCGTCCTCGATCCCCTCGGCGGTAACGGGCAGTTTGAGCCCGTCGCTCATGGTCAGGATCGCATCGATCAGTTTGGCGCCGTGCTCTTGGTCTTTGAGTTCGGAAATGAAGGCGCGGTCGATCTTGAGGCGGTCGAATGGCAGGCTGCGCAATTGGGCCAAGCTCGAATAGCCGGTGCCGAAATCGTCCAGGCTCACGCCGACACCCTGGTTGCGCAGGCTGCTGATCATCGAACGGACCATGCCGACATTTTCGTGCAGGCAGCTTTCGGTAATCTCGATGTCCAGCCGGTTGGGCGGGAAATTGTGGCCGACGAGCAGCTTGAGCAGCTTCTGGGCGAACCAGGGATCGCGCATCTGCACGGGAGAGATGTTGACCGATAGGGTCAGCTTGGGATCCCACGACAGGGCATCTTCGAAAGCCCGTGCGATGAGCGCTTCGCTCATCTCGCCGATGACGCCGATCTCTTCGGCGATCGGGATGAAGATGTCGGGGCCGACCACGCCCATTTCGGGCGATTCCCATCGTGCCAGCATTTCGAACCCGACCAGTTCGCCGGTCTCCAGATCGATCTGCTGTTCGTAATAGGGGCGGAATTCGCCATTCGCGATGCCCCGGCGGATGCCCGCCTCGAGCTCGTTGCGGAAACGGAGCTCGTTTTCCATCGACGGTTCGAACCAATAGAAGCGGTTCTTGCCCTGCTTCTTGGCGTGATACATGGCGATGTCGGCTTTGTGCATCAGGTCCTGCGCCGACGAAGTCCCTTCGCGCACGTTATCGAGCTGCATACTGGATGCCAGTCCAAGCGACATCGTTACGTCGATCGTCGCTTCCCCGCTTTCGACCGGGCGCGCGACATGCTGGATCATCCGCGTGGCAAGCTGGTCGATGCGGTTCGGTACTTGCGGATGATAGGGAACGACGCACACGAATTCGTCGCCGCCCAACCGTGCCAGCACGCCGCCTTCCGGGAGTATCCGCTGGATCCGTGCAGCCGTGTTTCGCAGCACTTCGTCACCGGCCTGGTGGCCGTGAAGGTCGTTAACCTGCTTGAAGTTGTCGAGATCGATAGCGATCGCGGCGAGCGCCCGTTCGCGGCGTTCCAGACCGACGAGAAGATCGGCCAATACTGCGGTGAAGCTGCGCCGGTTGTGGCAGCCCGTCAAATGGTCGATCTCGGCAAGGCGCCGCGCTTCCTCTTCGGATACGCGCCGGGTTCGCAGTTCTTCGGTCAACGCCTTGTAGCGATGCCAGCCCAGCAAAATCAGCGCGATGTTCAGCAGAAGAGCATTGCTTAGTGCCACATCGAGCGAAGCGGCCTGACCGTTCCACGCTTTGACGAGGTTTGGCACGACTATCCCCGCCGTGCCCACGAAGAGGATTATGGCCGCGAACGCGATTCCCAGCGTAACGAGGTCGTGATCGTGGCGAGCGGTGGCTTTGCCCCTTCCGGCGGGTCCATTACTGGCCATATTTGCGCTCCTCCCGACCAAACCGCCCCGTGGGACCATGTCACGCCGAAAGCGATAGGCCTTATCGCCTAAAAAGCCGTTAATCGGGTGTTTTTCGCGGGGGGGCCGGTTACGCGGTCTGGCCATCGGGCGCAGGGCGCGTTACCCGCGCCGTTACCGAACCGAAACCGAAGGAGCAGCTTTCCCGATGCGCTATTGGCTGATGAAATCCGAACCCTTCAAATATAGCTGGGACGATCTCGTCGCCGAAAAGGAGGGGACTTGGGACGGAGTGCGCAATCACCGCGCCAAAAACAACCTCGCTGCGATGGAGGTGGGCGATCAGGCATTCTTCTACCATTCGCGCGAAGGCCTCGAAATCGTCGGTATCTGCGAAGTCAGTGTCGCAGGCATAACCGATCCTACCGATCCGGAAGGCAAGTGGGCGGCGGTCAAGGTCAAGCCCAAGACCAAGCTGCCGCACCCGGTCACGCTCAAGCAAATCAAGGCCGAACCCAAGCTGGCGGATTGCGAACTGGTCAAGCTGTCACGCCTCTCGGTCGCCGAGATCAAGCCCGATGAATGGTCGGTGATCTGCGCCATGGCAGGCATCTGACAGAGCCAGCCTAAAGAAGGGGGCGGGCACTTGTAAAAAGCGCAGCTCCCTTCGCGGCGAGGTTCCGCCGCTTGACCTAGCGGCCGCGCAATCCGCTGACACTCGCGCCGCTGGCGGCGAGCTGTTCGATATCGATCGTGCAATGGATTAGTCGCAACCCACCGCGCCCCTGCGCATCGACCAGCGCATTCTTGAATTCCTGAGTCGTCGCCGCGCGCGCGGACCAACCACCGAAAGCGTCCGCCAAGGCTGCAAAGTCGGGATTGGCGAGACGGGTGGCGCTAATTCGCTCCTCGCCCGGAAATTCGCGTTCCTGATGCATGCGGATGGTGCCGTAGGCGGAATTATCGACAACGATGACGATCACGTTCGCGCCATGCTGGGCGGCGGTGGCCAGTTCCTGCCCGTTCATCAGGAAATCGCCGTCGCCCGCCACGGCTACCACCGTGCGCTGGGGGAAGCGGAGCGCAGCCGATACGGCAGCGGGGACACCATAGCCCATCGCGCCACATGTCGGCGCCAACTGCGTCGGAAAGCCTCCGTAGCGCCAGTAGCGATGCCACCAGCCCGAGAAATTGCCCGCTCCGTTGCAGATGATTGTATCGGCCGGCAGCGTGTCGCGCATGAACTGCACGGCCTGGCCCATGTCGAGCGCGTGGTCGTTCGGATGCGCTGTTGCCCAGGCTTCCCACTCGGCATGCGCTTCGCGGCCCGCATCGAAGTCGATCGTGTCGTCTTCGTACCACAGCGCCGCGCTTTCAGCGAATTCGTCCATACTCGCGCAGATTGCCAGATCGGCCGGGTACACGCTGTTCGGCTCGTTCGCATCGGGGTGGACATGGACCAGCTTGCGATCCGGTGCGGTGAGCGGCGGTACCGTGTAGCCGTCGGTCGTTGCCTCGCCGAGCCGTGCGCCGATGGCGAGGATGAGATCGGCGCTTTTCACCCGCTCGACGAGCCTGGGATTGGGACCATAGCCGAGATTGCCGGCATAGACCGGGCTCGAGGGCGAAATCGCGTCCTGCCGCCGGAAGGCCGTTGCGACGGGGATGCCGAGACGCTCGGCGAAGAGCTGGAAGTTTTCGCGTGCCTTGGCGTTCCAGCCCGCGCCGCCGATGATGGCGACGGGTGAAGCGGCATCGGCGATCAGCGCCATCATCGCTTGCATCGCATCCGGGCAGGGAGCTTGCGCGGGCCGTGCGACGCGCGGGCGCGGCTTGCTATCGGTATCGCGGCTCAACATGTCTTCGGGAAGAGCGAGCACTACCGGTCCCGGGCGACCGGAAATTGCGGTGGCATAGGCGCGGGCGACATATTCGGGGATGCGGTCTGCGCTGTCGATCCGTGCCGCCCATTTGGCGATCGGCCCGAAAAAGGCGCGGAAGTCGACTTCCTGAAACCCTTCGCGATCGCGCATTTCGCTATCCACGTCGCCGACGAACAAAATCATCGGCTGCGAATCCTGCATCGCCACATGGACACCGATGCTGGCATTCGTCGCGCCCGGCCCGCGGGTTACGAAAGCCACACCGGGCCGACCCGTCATTGCCCCGTCGGCGCAGGCCATGAACGCGACGCCGCCTTCCTGCCGGCAGGTGACCACATCGATCGCATCCTGCCGACCGAGCCCGTCGAGCACTTGCAGGAAGCTCTCTCCCGGAACGGTGAAGATGCGATCGCAGCCCTGCTCGGTCAGGCAATCGATCAGGAGCTGGGCGGCTTGCGGTGTGTCGGGCGCTGTCATGACAGCGGCGGTTAGCCCGCCAATCGAGGCGGCGCAATCGCTGCAAACATGGTTAATTTCTCTCAAAGCGTGCCAATGGGGGACAGCGCGGACTCGAGAGGATACCGAATGGTTAAAAATTCGTTAACCCGGCATCATGAGACGCGCACTGGTCCTCACGAGCGAAGGCAATCGGCACTGGTTCCGGGCCAGCCTGCCGCAGCGCCGCCGTGGTTTCGCGGATATACCCCAGGACAGGGCGATCGACTGGCGTCTCACCGCCGAGGATGTGCGCGGCGTGGCGACGACTTATTTCGCCACCGTTGCCGCGGTGCTGGCCTTCATCGTCTAGGTTCAGGTTCTCACGGTCGCGACCGCTTCGGCGGCTTCGTTCTCTGCGACGATCAGGCGCTTCGCCAGCCAAGCCGAGACCAGGCACATGGCCGCGCACAGCAGGATTTGCTCGGTTATCGGCACGCCTGCCGCGCTCAAGCCCATAGCCACGAGCGACCCGACCACCATCGCCCCCGAGTTGACGATATTGTTGGCTGCGATCGTGCGCGAGGCCTTGTCGGGCGATACGCGCGTGGTGAGGAAAGCGTAAAGCGGTACCACGAACATCCCGCCTGCGACCGAAATCCCCAACAGACACAGCAAGAGGACGTTGGCCATCGGCCACGCAACGAATTCGCCGACGCTCAACAGGCGGCTCGGCTGGTCGGCCTCCCACAGCTTCGCGACGAAATAGAAGGCTACGACGAATACGCCCATCGCGATGACCGAAACCGGCGAATAGCGCGCCGACACCCGTCCCTTGAGCAGCGCATTGACCGCCACCGATCCGATCGCCACGCCGACCGAGAAGACCACGAGAAACAGGCTCGCCACTTCGGGGCTGGCCATGATCGTGTTCTTGGCCAGCGGGGGGAACTGGATGAACAGCACGGCGCCAATCGTCCAGAAGAAGCTGATCGCGAGGATGGCGTAATAAACTTCCGCATTGTGCATTGTGTCGCGCACCAGTTTCACCGAAGCGCGCAGAATGTGCCAGTCGAGCTTTTCGACCTCGCCCAGCGGCGGGGCGGGGGGGACCTGGCGGCTGACAAGATAACCGATGCAGGAGATCACAATGATCCCGATTGCGGCCCAGCCCGTATAGTCCACTGCCAGCGGGCCGGCGAGGATCGTGCCCGTCAGAATGGCGATATAGGTGCCCGCTTCGACCAGCCCGGTGCCTGCCAGAACCTCGTCCTTCTTCAGGTGCTGCGGCAGAATCGCGTATTTGATCGGGCCGAGAAAGGTCGACTGCACCCCGGTCAAAAATAGGGCCAGCAACAGCAGCGGGATGGCCACGGTGTGGACGAGGATGCCCTGCCAGGCCATGTAGAGGCCGGTCGCCCCGATCATCATCAATCCGATCTCGCACAGTTTCACCGTGCGGATGATTTTCGCCTTGTCGCGCATGTCGGCGAGCTGTCCCGCCAGCGCCGAAAGGATGAAAAACGGCAGGATGAACAGGCCCGACGCCAGGCCGCTGAAACTCGCTTCGGTGGCCGGGTCGCTGTAGACCGCATACACAACGAACAGGACCATGGTGGTCTTGTACAGATTGTCGTTGAACGCGTTGAACAACTGCGTGACGAACAGCGGCAGGAACCGCCTCCGGCGCAACAAATGCGTGGATGTAAGCATGACCCCCCGGGGCGAAACCCATTCTTCCGATCGACTCTAGTGACCTCGCCGTGGCGGACAAGGGAATTGAGCGGCTTTTGCGACGGGGCGAATGTCGCTAGGCAGGCGCCCACGATGCTGAACCTGCCCAACATCCTGACGCTTTCGCGCATCTTCGCGATCCCGCTGCTGGCCTATTTCCTGTGGTGGCCGGGATGGGAGGCGGGATATCTCATCGCTTTCGGGCTATACTGCCTGATGGGCATTACCGACTATTTCGACGGCTATCTCGCGCGGACGAGCGGGACGGTGTCGAAGCTCGGTATCTTTCTCGATCCGATCGCCGACAAGATCATGGTCGCGGCAGTGATCCTGGTGCTGGCGGCGCAGGGCGTGCTGCGCGGCCCCTATGTCGGCGACATGCATGTCATCGCCGGGCTGATTATCTTGATGCGCGAGATCGCGGTGTCGGGGCTGCGCGAATTCCTCGGCCCGTTGCAAGTGTCGGTGCCCGTGTCCAAGCTCGCCAAGTGGAAAACGACCTTCCAGATGGTCGCGCTCGGCTCGTTGATCCTTGGCCAGGGCCTGCCAAGATGGGCCGTGATGCTCGGCGAAGTCGAAGCGAACGTCCCGCATACCGTCGGCCTCACCACGCTATGGGCGGCTGCGGTGCTGACCGTGATTACCGGCTGGGACTATCTGCGCGTCGGCCTCAAACACATGGATTGAAGGGCCCCCGCGGAGGGGGCTAACCCGCGCGCAGTTCCTCAGCCAGCAGTTCGAAATCGTCGCGGCGGGGGGAATTCTTGCGCCAGATCAGGGCGATTTCGCGGGTAGCGTTCTTGCTTTTGAGGGGGCGGGCGACGACTTCTGTGCCGTTGAGAATGCCCGCATCCACCGCCATCTTGGGCAGCATGGTCAGGCCGAGATCGTTGTCGACCATTTGTACCAGCGTGTGCAGGCTGGTGCCGATCATCGTCGCCGAAGCGCGCAATTCGGGGCGGTTGCAGGCGGCCAGCGCATGGTCCTTGAGGCAATGGCCGTCTTCGAGCAGCAGCAGGCGCCCTTCGTCGATCATGCTCGGCGGAATGATGTCGGGCGGATTGCGCGGATCGTCCTTGGGGAAGGCGACGTAGAGTTCGTCATCCGAGATATGTGCCTTCTCGACCTCGCCGGTGGCGAAGGGCAGGGCGAGCAGCACGCAATCGACACGTCCGTGCTGGAGCGATTCGACGGCATCATGGCTGGTTTCTTCACGCAAGAACAGTTCGAGGTCGGGCCGTTCCTTGCGCAAGCGCGGCAGAAAGCGAGGCAGCAGGAAGGGCGCAATCGTCGGGATGACGCTCATGCGCAATTGCCCAGCCAACGGTTTGCCCGCGGCCTGAACAAGGTCCGCCAGTTCCTCCGCCTCGCGCAAGATACGGTGCGCCTTGTCGACCACCTGATTGCCCAGCGCCGTGAAGCGCACAACGCGGCGGCTGCGCTCGACCAGCGTCACGCCGAGCAGCGATTCGAGCTCGCGAATGCCCGCCGACAGCGTCGATTGCGACACGAAGCTGGCCTCGGCCGCGCGGCCGAAATGGCCGTGTTCGTGCAGCGCGACGAGATATTGGAGCTGCTTGAGGGTCGGGAGGTAGGTGCTCACTCCGCCGCCTGCGCTTCGACCATGCCCGCATGGACCTCGTCGACATGGGTCATTAGCAGACGTCCGTCCTTGACTGCGAAGGCGAGCCGGCCTTCGACCAGTTCGAGCGCATCCTTGCCGAAGACGTCGTAGCGCCAGCCTGCGAGAATCTTGAGGTCGCGCACACCGGCGGCAAGCGCTTCCATCTCGTCGGCCTTGGTCAGCAGACGGGCAGCGACATCGATTTCGCGCGCGCGGATCTTGAGCAGCAGCTTGAGCAGGTCGGCGACCAGCGCGCCTTCCTTGCCCAGCGGCGCGCCGCGCTTCGGCTTATCGGGCATTTCATCTTTGGGCAGCGGCTCGGCCTTTTCGAGCACTTTCATAAGACGCTTGCCGATGTCGTTGTCTTTCCACGCATTCGATAGGCCGCGAACCTTGATCAGATCGGCCTGCTTCTTGGGCGGGTGGCTGGCGATATCGGCCAGCGTTTCGTCGCGCATAATGCGCCCGCGCGGGATGTTCTTGTGCTGCGCCTCGCTCTCGCGCCAGGCGGCCAGCGCCTTGAGACGCCCGAGCACGGCAGGGTTGCGTCCGGGGGAGCGGATACGCTGCCACGCCTTGCCTGCATCGTTGGCGTAGTTTTCCGGATCGGCGAGCTTTTCCATCTCGGCGTCGAGCCAGGCGCCGCGACCGGTCTTGATCAGCTTTTTCAGAATGCGCGGGAAGATCTGCGCCAGATGGGTCACGTCGCCAATGGCATATTCGATCTGGCGGTCGGTAAGCGGGCGGCGGCTCCAGTCGGTGAAGCGCGCACCCTTATCGATCGTCAGGCCGAGCCAGCTTTCGACGAGGTTGGCATAGCCGATCTGTTCCGACTGGCTGATCGCCATCATGGCGATCTGCGTATCGAAGATCGGCTGCGGGGTCCGCTGCGTGAAATTGTAGACGATCTCGACATCCTGCCCGCCGGCATGGAAGACCTTGAGCACGTCGTCATTGTCGCACATCAAATCCCACAGTGGGGAAAGGTCGATACCGTCCGCCAGCGGGTCGATCGCCGCGGCCTCTTCCTCATTGCCGATCTGCACCAGGCACAGTTCGGGCCAATAGGTGTTCTCGCGCATAAATTCGGTGTCGACGCAGACGAAATCGCTTTTCGCCAGACGCTCGCACAATTCGGCGAGCGGTTCGGTCTTGGTAATCAGATCGTGTATTTTCATCGTGTCTTTTCGTGTTCTGTCGGGCGGAGTACCGCCCCCGGGCCACAGCCCATACGGTGGTGCGGGGTTATCCCGCAGGCGCAGGGTAGCGGGATTTGCGCCGGGCCTGCAATCGCGTGGGCGGCGCTATGCACCGCCGCGACGCGCGCCGCTTTAGACCTGCCATATGTGCGGTCAAGCGAGTCTTAACGCTTGCGCGCTATCGCTGCGGCGCATGGGGCGGATCGAATTATCCGAGCATTTTGGCGCGCAGACGGCAGACTGGCCGTTCGATCATGCGCGCCTGCGGCTCGCCTATCCCCATTCCGCGCAGCCGCTGGACCATGCGCTCGCGGCAGAGCGCTGCTTCGCATGGGACAGGCTCGCGGCTATCATCGACAAGGGCGACCGATCGCTGATCGAGATCCGCGAAGACGGCCCGGCAGGGCGTTTCAGGCCGCTCGCCGAATTGCCGACGAAACTCAGCCCGCTGGTTTACTCGCTCGAGACGGCGAAGCGCTGGATCATGCTGCGCGATCTGGGGCGCTGGCCCGAGTTCAAGGGGCTGGTCGAGGAAGTGCTGGCGGGTATTGCACCTATCGCCGGCCCCGTAACGGGCGATATCCTCAAGCCCGTCGCGTTTCTTTTCGTCAGTTCGCCCGGCCTGCTCACTCCGCTGCATTTCGATCCCGAATACAACATCCTGTTTCAGATCGCGGGGCGCAAGCGCTTCAGCGTGATCCCTGCAGAATGTGGTCTGCCCGGCAAGGCCGACAACGAGCGGTTTCACCGCACGGGCGACAATCTCCTGCCCTGGACGCCGCAGCTCGCCGAGAGCGCGCTTCATTTCGATATGGGGCCGGGCGATGCCCTGCATGTCCCGTTCAAGGCGGCGCATACGGTAACGGTTGGCGGCGCCCCGTCGATTTCGCTGTCGGTAACCTGGCGTTCGCGCGACAGCCTGTTGCAGGACGACGCCTGGGCGATGAACGGGCTTCTGGCTCGTTGCGGGGTGCGGGTGCCGACACCTGGCGCGCGGCCTTGGGTCAGGGCCGTGACGATGCGGGCTTTGCGCCGCGCCCGTATCGCCTAGCTCCAAACCAGACGAATCTTGACAAATCAGCCCCCGATGGCTGTTAGGGGCGCGTTTTCGCGCGGCGCCCGGATGCGCGCGCGGCCCCAATCAATTTCCGGCAGAAAGATCGAGCTTTTCATGCACGCCTACCGTACCCATACCTGTGCCGCGCTGACCAAGGACAATGTCGGCGAAACCGTCCGCCTGTCCGGCTGGGTGCACAATAAACGCGACCATGGCGGCGTGCTGTTCGTCGATCTGCGCGATCACTACGGCATCACCCAGATCGTGGCCGACGAAGACAGCCCGGCGCTGCCGATCCTCGACAAGATCAAGCTGGAATCGGTTGTCACCATCGATGGTACGGTCAAGGCGCGTGCCGATGTGGCGGTGAACCCGAACCTGCCGACCGGCGAGATCGAGGTCTTCGCGCGCGAAGTCAGCGTGCAGAGCCGCGCGGACGACCTGCCGTTGATCGTGAATTCGGCCGAAGACTATCCGGAAGAAACTCGCCTCAAATACCGGTTCGTCGATCTGCGCCGCGAGCGGGTGCACAACAATATCATGCTGCGCAACCAGGTCATCACCAGCCTGCGCCGCCGCATGACCGACCAGGGCTTCAGCGAATTCCAGACCCCGATTCTGGGCGCTTCCAGTCCCGAAGGCGCGCGCGACTATCTCGTGCCCAGCCGCCTTCACCCGGGCCGCTTCTACGCGCTCCCGCAGGCGCCGCAGATGTTCAAGCAGCTCCTGATGGTCGCCGGGTTCGATCGGTATTTCCAGATCGCGCCCTGCTTCCGCGACGAAGACTTGCGCGCCGATCGCAGCCCCGAATTCTACCAGCTCGACTTCGAAATGAGTTTCGTCACGCAGGAAGATGTGTTCCAAGCGATCGAACCGGTGCTCGCAGGGGTGTTCGAGGAGTT
>CAMYIQ010000233.1 GCA_947258465.1 uncultured Erythrobacter sp. | reverse complement strand
CTCAGCCCGGGGCGGGACAGCCCGGGCCCTTTAAAAACCGAATATGCCAAGGGGACTTCCGGAAACGCCTTTTCCGGACGAGGCCGTGCTGTGCCTCCCCCTGTAGCTATCGGGCGAACGAAACAGGCGTCGCGAGACGCCGATCGGGGGATGGTAAGAGAATGCGTAAGGCATCGAATAATGGCGCCCGGCAGTCACAGGACGATTTCATGGAAGATCAAGAAGCGGTAAACCTGGCTGCGGATTGGGCCGATATCAGCCAGGGGCTCCGCAAGGATCTTGGCCACCAACTGCACAGCCAGTGGATCAGGCCGATCCAGGTCGGCGGCATCGACAAGGACACGGGCACGCTCGACCTGTTCCTACCCACCGAATTCAGCGCCAACTGGGTCAAGGATCGCTTTGCCGACCGGCTGAGCCTGGCATGGAAGATTGCCCGCAGCGAAGTGCGCGACGTGCGTATCCAGGTGCATCCGGGCCGCCGCCAGGTCGCCGATCTGCGCTTGCATGCCGATGGCCGTCGTCCGGCCAATGACGGGGCCGACACGTCGATGATGGCCATCGGAGCCGACACGCTGGGCGATACCGGATTCACCAGCTCGGTCGGACTCGACCCGAGCCTGACCTTCGCCGCCTTTATCACCGGCGAGGCGAATGTGCTCGCCTTCAACGCGGCGCAGCGCATGGGCGCGACGGAAAAACCGCAATTCTCGCCGCTCTATCTCAAAGCCGCGACCGGCCAGGGCAAAACACATCTGCTCCACGCGATCGGCCACAGCTTTCTGCAGGCTCATCCGCGCAGCCGCATCTTCTACTGCAGTGCGGAGCGGTTCATGGTCGAATTCGTCCAGGCGCTCAAAGCCAACCAGATGCTCGAATTCAAGGCCCGCCTGCGCAGCTTCGACCTGCTGCTGGTCGACGATATCCAGTTCATCATCGGCAAGGCATCGGCACAGGAAGAATTGCTCTACACGATCGATGCGCTGCTGGCCGAAGGCAAGCGGCTGGTCTTTGCAGCCGACCGTGCGCCGCAGGCATTGGACGGCGTCGAACCGCGCCTGCTCAGCCGTCTTTCAATGGGCCTCGTCGCCGATATCCAGGCGGCAGACATCGAACTGAGGAAGAAAATTCTCACCTCGAAGCTGACACGGTTTGCGCCGCTCGAAGTACCGGCCGATGTGCTCGATTTCCTCGCCCGGACCATCACGCGCAATATCCGCGAATTGGTGGGCGGACTCAACAAGCTGATCGCCTATGCCCAGCTGACGGGACAGGAAGTCTCGCTGCAACTGGCCGAAGAACAGTTGACCGACATCCTTTCGGCCAATCGCCGGCGGATCACGATCGACGAGATCCAGCGCACCGTGTGCCAGTTCTACCGGATTGACCGCAGCGAGATGAGCAGCAAGCGCCGCGCGCGCGCCGTGGTCCGCCCGCGCCAGGTGGCGATGTATCTCTCGAAGGTTCTCACGCCGCGCAGCTATCCCGAGATCGGCCGCAAGTTCGGCGGACGCGACCATTCGACGGTGATCCACGCCGTGCGTCTGATCGAAGACCTACGCCAGCGCGACGCCGACATGGATGGCGATGTGCGCAGCCTGTTGAGACAGCTGGAAAGCTGACGGGAAACCGGCGCGGCCCTTCGCTTCGCTCCACATAAATGCCACTCTCTGTCGACAGGTCTGTACACAGGCCTGTCGACAGCTTGCGCACAGCCTGCCAACAGCCTGCCCATGAGCCTATCCCCCGATCGCCTCGACCGTTTTGCGCGCCATATCGTGCTGCCCGAGATCGGTGGCGCGGGCCAGGTCGCCCTCGCCGGCAAGCATCTGGTGCTGGTGGGGCTCGGCGGGATTGGCAGCCCCGCGCTGCAATATCTCGCGGGGGCGGGGATCGGAACGCTGACGCTGGTCGATGACGACCGCGTCGATGTCAGCAATCTTCAGCGTCAGACGCTCTTCAACACGCGCGATATCGGGCACGGCAAGGCGGTGGTGGCCAAGCGCTGGGTGACCGGGTTCGACCCCGAACTGGAAGTGAGCATCAGCGATCGCCGGATCACGCCCGACAACGCGCACGATCTGGTCGTCGGAGCGGACCTCGTGCTCGACGGGACCGATAATTTCGCCACCCGTCTCGCCGTCTCCGACGCCTGCGTCGCGGAACGCGTGCCGCTGCTGTCGGCCGCCGTGGGTCGTTTTCAAGGGCAGGTCGGTGCCTTTGCGGGGCACTTGGCGGGGGAGGCCTGCTATCGCTGTTTCGTCGGCGATGCTTTCGATGCCGAGGACTGCGATACATGCGCCGAAGACGGCATGCTGGGCGCCATGGCCGGATGGGTCGCCACCTTCGCGGCGATGCAGGCGGTACGCATTTTGCTCGACGGGGTCGGCGCGCTGGGCGAAAGCGACTGGGGCCGCGTGCACCTGCTCGATGGTCTGAAACCCGCAATGCGCAGCTTCACCATCGCCAAGGACCCCGCCTGTACGGGGTGCGGCTCAACCGCCTAATAGCTCATCGACCCATTGCGGCACGATCCGGGTTGCCGGGCCATGGCGCGATTCGTGGAACCAGCGCGACCCCATGCTGGCTTCGAGATTGAGCTCGAGCGTCCGCACGCGCATAGCGCGAGCATCCTGCACGAAGCCGGCCGCAGGATAGACCGCCCCGCTAGTGCCGATGCTCACGAACAGATCGGCCTGCCGCAAGGCGGCCTCGATGCGCTCCATTCCATAGGGCATTTCGCCGAACCAGACGACATCGGGGCGAAGGCTGCGTTCGCCGCAGGCGGGACAGGCAGGCCGATCGATCATCGGCCCGGTCCACGGCATGCGCTTGTCGCAGGCCGTGCACCACGCCTGGAGATACGTGCCGTGCATATGCAGCACCCGGCCCGCCCCGGCGCGTTCGTGCAGATCGTCGACATTCTGCGTGACGATCAGCAGCTCGCCATCCCATTCGGCATCGAGCCGCGCCAGCGCGTCATGCGCGGCATTGGGTTGCTTGGTCCGGATCGCTTCGCGCCGCATGTCGTAGAACCGCAGCACCAGATCGGGATCGCGCGCAAAGCCTTCGGGCGTGGCCACATCTTCGACCTTGTGCTGTTCCCACAACCCGCCCGCATCGCGAAACGTGTCGATTCCGCTCTCTGCCGAGACACCTGCTCCGGTGAGGATGACGATGTTGCGAATGTCTGTCATGCAACGTCCATTTGACGGACAGGATGGCAAGGTCAACCGTGATGCAACCTAGGGGCAAACCCGCCTACCGCGCCGACATCGACGGGTTGCGCGCACTCGCAGTGCTGCCGGTGGTGCTCTATCATGCTGGCATTGCGGGGTTTTCGGGCGGCTTCGTCGGGGTCGACATCTTTTTCGTCATCTCCGGCTTCCTGATTGCCGGGATCATCGCGCGCGAGGTGGACGAAGGGCGGTTCTCGCTCTGGCACTTTTACGAGCGCCGGGCGCGCCGCATTCTCCCGGCGCTGTTCGCGCTCGTCCTGTTCGTGCTGGCAGCAGCTTCGGCCCTGTTCCTGCCGGGCGATTTCGAGGATGTGCCGAAGTCGGCCCTCGCTGCCCTGTTCTTCCTCGGCAATCTCTGGTTCTTCAGCCAGACAGGCTATTTTCAGGGCGCGGCGGACACCATGCCGTTGCTGCACACCTGGTCGCTGGGCGTGGAAGAGCAATTCTACATCTTCTTCCCCCTGGGGCTGGTCCTGATCGCAGCCGCGGTCCCGCGTTGGCGCAGTGCCTTGGTGGGGCTGGCGGCGATGGCGAGTTTCGGATGGGCCTTGGTCACGCAAGCCGACCCCGACGGCTTCGCATTCTACATGCTGCCGCCGCGCGGCTGGGAACTGCTTGCCGGTTCCCTGCTGGCAATCGGGACCATCCCGCCGGTGGCATCGCGGCCGGTCCGCGAAGCGCTCGCCTGGGCAGGGATCGCGCTCATCGTCTTTGCCGTCTTCATGTACGACAGCACCACGGTCTTCCCGGGCCTGGCCGCCGTCCCGCCGGTTCTGGGCGCTGCCTTACTGATCCATTGCGCGCCGGGCACGAGCGCGGGGCGTGCGCTTTCCTGGAGACCGGCAGTCTGGATCGG
>CAMYIQ010000232.1 GCA_947258465.1 uncultured Erythrobacter sp. | reverse complement strand
CGGGGGCCGAACGGTCCTGTTCGTCGAGAATGGGCACACCATTCGGGAAGAGTTCGAGATCGGCGATGCCGATGACGCGGACGGCGTTACCCGGCCTGCCGAAGGAGTGGCCGTGGACCAGCCGCCTGTCCCCGATCAGACCGCCGAATCCACCGTCGAAATCCGCGAATGGAGCGGGCGGCGCGTATATATCGACGGGACGCCGGTGGGCGACCCCTTCGAATAGCACTTAGGCCCGCTATCCTGCTTGAAGCGCGCCGCCCGCGCGGCTAGTGCGCCAACCCATGTCAGTCACACGCGAAGAAGTGGCCAAGATCGCCTCGCTCGCCCGCATCAAGATGGGCGATGCCGAGCTCGACACGATGGTCCCCGAACTCAACAATATCCTCGAATGGGTCGAACAGCTCGGCGAGGTCGATTGCAGCGGCGTCGAGCCGATGACTGCGGTCATCCCCAATACGCTGCGCCTGCGCGACGATGTGGTCGATGCCGATCCCAAGACGGGCGGCGGCAGGCGCGAGGATGTGCTGGCCAATGCGCCGCTTGCCGAACACGGCTTTTTCGGCGTGCCGAAGGTGATCGAGTGATTTTCACAGAACATCATTCGATCGTCTCCGCAACGGCGGGGTTCTCCATCAATCTGGCGTCGAGCGGGCGGACTGCGGTCCCCGCCTTCGCGGGGACTCAGTGATATGACCGAACTTACCAATCTCGGCGTCAAGGCCATCCGCGACGGCGTGGCGGGCGGAGACTTCACCGCGCGCGAAGTGGCGGAAGCCTTCAACGCCGCCGTGGCCGCCGCCGCAGACCTCAATGCGTTTATCGTGACCACGCCCGATCATGCGCTCGCCGCCGCCGACGCGGTCGACGCCAAGCGCGCCAAGGGCGAAGATCTCGGCGCGATGGGCGGCGTGCCCATTGGCATGAAAGACCTGTTTGCCACCAAGGGCGTGCAGACCACCGCTGCGAGCCACATCCTCGAAGGCTTCCAGCCGCAGTATGAAAGCACTGTCAGCCAGAACCTGTGGGATGCGGGTGCGGGCATGCTGGGCAAGCTCAATCTCGACCAGTTTGCGATGGGCTCCTCGAACGAGACCAGCTATTTCGGCAATGTCGCCTCGCCCTGGAAAAAGGATGGCACCAATGCTGCGATGAGCCCGGGCGGTTCCTCGGGCGGGTCCTCCTCTGCCGTGGCCTCGCGCATCGCGCCTGCCGCGACCGGCACCGACACCGGCGGCTCGATCCGCCAGCCCGCCGCCTTTACCGGCATTTGCGGGATCAAGCCGACCTATGGCCGTTGCAGCCGTTGGGGCACCGTGGCGTTCGCCAGCAGCCTCGACCAGGCCGGGCCGATGGCGCGCAGTGTGGAAGATTGCGCGATCATGCTCGAAGCCATGGCCGGTTTCGATCCCAAGGACGCGACCAGCCTGAAGATGGACGTGCCCGCATGGGAAACCGGGCTGAACGCGGACCTCAAGGGCAAGAAAATCGGTATCCCGAAAGAATACCGGATGGACGGCACCGACGAGGAAATCTTGCAAAGCTGGGAGCGGGGCAAGGAATGGCTGCGCGATGCGGGCGCCGAGATCGTCGATATCTCGCTGCCGCACACGAAATACGCGCTGCCCGCCTATTACATCGTCGCGCCTGCCGAAGCGTCGAGCAATCTCGCGCGCTATGACGGCGTGCGCTACGGATTGCGCGACCTGCCCGAAGGGGCGGGGCTGCAGGATATGTATGCTGCCACCCGCGCCGCCGGTTTCGGCGATGAGGTGAAGCGCCGCGTGCTGATCGGGACCTATGTGCTCAGCGCGGGCTTTTATGACGCCTATTACAATCAGGCGCAGAAAATCCGCACGCTGGTGGCGCGCGATTTCGAAAAAGCTTGGGACGCCTGCGACGCGATTCTTGCGCCGACCACGCCGACCGCGAGCTTCCCGCTCGGCAGCCTCGAGAACGACCCGCTGACGATGTATCTGAACGACGTTTTCGCCGTTCCCGCATCGCTCGCCGGCCTGCCCGCGATGAGCGTGCCCGCCATGCTCAATGGCGACGGCCTGCCGCTGGGCCTCCAGATCGTCGGCAAGCCCTTCGACGAACAGGGCGTGCTGGACGCAGGGCTGGCAATCCAGCAGCGCGCCGCGTTCGAAGCCCTGAAACCGGGTGGGCCGGAGAAGTGGTGGTAATGCCCGGGGTCGGAATGCTTCTGGTCATCGTCGGGGCGATATTCCTGACAGGCGCGGTTGCATTCTACATTTCGCGCAACGTCGAGCATGGCGAAGCGCGGTTCGGCCCCGGCGGCGAGCAGTTTCCCACGCCGCCGTCCGCCCCCGAGAAGAAAGACATGAGCGTGACCATCACGCAAAGCGAGAAGATCGATGACTAATTACCGCATCCAGGGCGCAACGGGCGAGTGGGAGGTCGTAATCGGCCTCGAAGTCCACGCGCAGGTCACTTCCAACGCCAAGCTGTTCAGCGGGGCGAGCACGGAATTCGGGGCGGAGCCGAATACGCAGGTCAGCCTCGTCGATGCGGCGATGCCGGGCATGCTGCCGGTGCCCAATCGCGAGTGCATCCGCCAGGCGGTACGCACGGGCATGGCGATCGAAGCCAAGATCAATCGCTGGAGCCGGTTCGACCGCAAGAACTACTTCTATGCCGATCTGCCGCAGGGCTATCAGATCAGCCAGCTCTATCACCCGTTGGTCGGCGAAGGCGCGCTGCATATCGATGCCGACGAGAAGGCTGGAATTCCCGAAGAGAAGATCATCGGGATCGAGCGCATCCATGTCGAACAGGATGCGGGCAAGCTGATGCACGATCAGCATCCGACCATGTCCTATGTCGATTTGAACCGCAGCGGCGTGGCGCTGATGGAAATCGTCTCCATGCCCGACATGCGTAGCCCCGCCGAAGCGGGCGCCTATGTCCGCAAGCTGCGCAGCATCCTGCGCTATGTCGGATCGTGCGACGGCAATATGGAAGAAGGCTCGATGCGCGCCGATGTGAACGTTTCGGTGCGCAAGCCGGGCGAGGAATTCGGCACGCGGACCGAAACCAAGAACGTCAATTCGGTGCGCTTCGTGATGCAGGTCATCGAATACGAAGCTAACCGCCAGGTCGATGTGCTGGAAAATGGCGGCACGGTCGATCAGGAAACGCGCCTGTTCGATCCGGGTACGGGCACCACGCGGACGATGCGGAGCAAGGAAGATGCGCATGACTATCGCTATTTTCCCGATCCCGACCTGCTGCCGCTGGAGCTGGAGGACGACTTTCTTGAGGAATGCCGCGCCTCGCTGCCCGAACTGCCCGATGCCAAGCGCGCGCGCTACGAGAACGAGCTGGGCCTCACGCCCTACAACGCGCGCGAGCTGACTGCCGAGGTCGAAACCTTCGCGCGTTTCGAAACGCTGCTGGCGGCCACCGCTAACGGCATCGGCAAGCCCGAAAAGGATGTCGCCACGCAGGTTGCCAACTGGGCGCTCTCGGTCGCGCCGGGCGTCATCAAGTCGCTCGGCGAGGAAGCCAATCCTGCCCATGCCACGGCACAGGCGCAGGCGAGCATCCTCGACATGCAGGCCAAGGGAGAAATCTCGGGCGGGCAGGCCAAGGAAATCTTCGAGATCGTGCTCAAAACCGGCCGCGATCCCGAGGAAATCGCCGAGACCGAGGGCCTCAAGCAGGTCAGCGATACCGGCGCGATCGAGGCTGCGATCGACGAGATTCTCGCCAATAACGGGGACAAGGTCGAGCAGTATAAGGGCGGCAAGGACAAGCTGTTCGGCTTCTTCGTCGGGCAGACGATGAAGGCAATGCAGGGCAAGGCCAATCCGGCGGTGGTCAATCAGATCCTGAAGGACAAGCTGGGCTGACGCCATTAGCGTCCGATAAGGGCCGACTCAGCCTCGCTGGTCGATTCGTCATGTCGCTGGCCGAGGGGATACTTGCCCCGGCCCCGTGCGCGAGGTAGATTCGCGGCCATTCTTGCGCGTTTTGCGCAGATGGAAGGGGTCTGAATTCCAATGAAGAAAACCGCCGTTGTCGCAGCGCTCATGGCCTGCGCCGCATCCGCACCGCTCGCCGCCAAAGAGGGGATGTTCACCCCCGGCCAGCTTCCCGAAATCGCCGAGGACCTGCGCAAGACCGGGCTGGAAGTCTCGCCCGAGGCGCTGTCGGACCTCACCGGCTTCCCCATGGGCGCGATCGTGCAACTCCAGGGTTGCTCGGGCAGCTTCGTGTCGGATGAAGGCCTGGTCGTCACCAACCACCACTGCGCACGCGGATCGGTGCAGTTCAATTCGACCGCCGAGAACAATTATCTCGAAAACGGTTTCCTCGCGAAGACCAAAGGCGAGGAGCTGCCAGCCGCACCCGGATCGCGTGTCTATGTAACGACCGAGATCAGCGACGTCACCGCGCGCGTGCGCGACGGGATCGAGGCAATGTCGGCCACCGAGCGTTACGACACGGTCGACCAGCGGGTGAAGGACATCACCGCCGAATGCGAGCAGGATGCCGGTTTCCGCTGCCTCGTCGCCAGCTTCTATGGCGGCAAGGAATATACGCTGATCAAGCGGCTCGAGGTAAAGGACGTCCGGCTGGTCTATGCGCCGGCCGACGCGGTCGGAAAATATGGCGGCGATATCGATAACTGGATGTGGCCGCGCCACACGGGCGATTTCGCCTTCTACCGCGCCTATGTCGCGCCCGACGGCTCGTCGGCGGAATATGCGGAAGAGAACATTCCCTACCTGCCCGACCATCACCTCAAGGTAAGCGCGGCCGGGCTCGACGATGGCGATTTCGTGATGGCGGCCGGCTATCCCGGTTCGACCAATCGCTATACCCGTCTGGGGGAGGTGAAGAACACCTTCGAATGGACCTACCCGACTTTCGTCACGCTGATCAATGACTGGATCGACACGATCGAAACGGCTGCGCCCGAAGGTTCGGATGCGCGGGTGAAATACGAATCGCGTCTGGCCGGGCTCAACAATTTCGAGAAAAACCTGCGCGGCCAGATCGATGGCGCGCGCCGCGTGGGCCTGGTCGATCGGCGCCGGGCTCGCGAAGATGCGCTCAATGCCTGGATCGCCGCCGACGCTTCACGCTCCGGTTATGGCGACGCGATCACAGCGCTCGATGCGCTGTCCGAAGAGAGCGCGACCGCCGCACGGACCAATTTCTGGTACAACAATGCGACCCGCCCGCAATTGCTAAGCGCGGCGCAGCGGCTTTACCGTCTCGCCAAGGAAAAGGAGAAGCCCAACGCCCAGCGCGAGCGCGGCTATCAGGAACGCGACATGGCGTTCTTCCGTCAGGGCCTGCAGGCGCTCGACCGCCGCTACGACGCATCGGTCGACAAGGCCGAATGGCTGCTGTTCCTGAACGGCTATCTCGCGCAGCCCGAAGCAGAGCGCGTGGCCGCGTTCGACCAGGCGCTGGGCTTGACCGGCGTGGACGATGCCAAGCAGATCGATGCCATCGTCGATGGCTATTACACGGGCACATCGCTCGACGAGAGCGACACGCGGCTCGCGCTGATGGATGCCAGTGCTGCCGAACTCGAGGCGAGCGACGATCCGTTCATGAAGCTGGCGATCGCGCTCTACACCTACGAACGCAAGCTGGAAGACGAGAGCGAAGAGCGCTCGGGCCGCGCACTGGCGCTGCGCCCGGCCTATATGGACGCGATTACCCAATGGCAGCGCGAACAGGGTCTGGCGACTTATCCCGACGCCAACAGCACACTGCGTGTGACTTACGGCACGGTTCTCGGCGGTTCGCCCAAGGACGGCATGGCCTATCTGCCGTTCACCACGCTGGAGGGCATCCTAGCGAAGGATACCGGCGTGGACCCGTTCAACGCGCCCGAGGCGCAGTTGCGCAAAATTCGTGAACAGGACTATGGCGGTTACGCCCTGGACAGCATCGGCTCGGTGCCGGTCAACTTCCTGTCCGACCTCGACAGCACCGGCGGCAATAGCGGTTCGGCCACATTGAACGGCCGCGCCGAGCTGGTCGGCTTGCTGTTCGACGGCACGTTCGAAAGCGTCAATTCGGACTGGGATTTCGATCCACGCACCACGCGCACAATCCATGT
>CAMYIQ010000231.1 GCA_947258465.1 uncultured Erythrobacter sp. | reverse complement strand
CGAAGGGTTTGCCCGCATCGACTGCGCCGAGCTGCTTGCGGTCCCCCATCAGGACCAGGCGGTGAACGTCAGCCAGATTGGCGAGACGGACGAGCTTTTCCTTGTCCTCGTTTGAGACCATCGATGCTTCGTCGAGCACCAGCACATGGTCTTTCAGTGCCGCCTTTGCCTCCGCGCGAAGCGCCGCGTTGCCGGGATCGTCGAGCAGCTTTTTCCAGCCACCAAGAAAGCGGGCCAGCGTCTGCGAGCCGATACCGGTGTCGCGTTCGAGCATCTGGACGAGAGTGTTTTGGATTGCGAGGCCAATGACCGAGTGGCCCTCGTCGCGCAGCACCTCAGCGACTGGCTTCAGAACACTGCTCTTGCCGGCACCGGCAATTCCCTGGACCGCGATCGTTCGATCCTCGGACGTCAGGATCAGCTTCGCCGCCCCGAGCTGACCCTCGTTGAGACGGAACCCCTGCCCTGTCATTGCAGCGGCCTGGACACGATCAGTCGCGCTTTCCGGCTCAACTGCAGATGAGCTCGCACCCTTGCCGGCGGCAACCTCGGACACGATCCGCTGCTCGGTCAGCACCTCGTCACGCGAGGCGAGCCAGTCCTTGTGCTCTCCCATCCCTGCTATGAGATCGCCAGAGCGCACCAAGGCGCGGGTCCGTTTCTCGATATCAGCAATCGTCGCTGGCAACCCGAAATCGAGCGCAGCCTTGTAGAGCGCGGTGCGCTCGAAGGCAGCCTCGCGCTGCGAAAGATGACGCACCGCCGAAGCGACGGCCTGTGCCGCTGCGATCGTTTCACGGTCCTGTCTGAGGACCGACTTGGGCACAAGCGGATCAGCCGGATCGCCCCTGACATGCGCGACGAAGCGTCCCAGCCATGCGCGCCCGCGCTCGACAAGCGAGCCGAACCTGCCAGTTTCGATCGACTGTTTCAGTGAGCGGGTCTGCGCCCGCTCGACCAAGGGCGCGAGGTCCAGCCCGATCGATTTCGCGGTGTCGCTCCATTGCATGCCGAGGGCCTCGCGGTCCTCGATCCCGTCCTTGCTCGCGCGCGTATCGAGCGCGGCAATGCGGCCCGCTTCAAGACCAGAACCGCGCCGTGCATCGAGCACTTCCTGGCGGCGGCTCGAGAACGCCATGACCTGTTCGCGGGTGATACCGCGCGCTTCGAAATTGCCGTGCTTGAGGGTCGGTCCCGGCTCATAGCCAAGCTTCTCGACCGCGACGCGAAAGCGCGCCATTGCGATAGAATTGAGCGTGGTGTTGAGCTGCCAGAGCCGATCATTCTTGAGCGTTCGCCACTTGCCGTCCTTGCCTTGCGTGACATTGGCGATGACCGCATGGAAATGGAGGTTCGGCTCCTGGTTACGGTTGGTGTCGTGCTGGAACAGGCCGATCGCGAGGTTCCCGGTGGCCTGTGTGACGGTTTTGCCTTTCTCGACCATCCGGGTCTCGGCCGCATTCTTCTCAGCCCAGTGCAGCGCTTCGAGGACGGCTTCGCGGTAGGCGGCAATGATCCGCTCATCCTTCCCGACGAGCGCCAGCAGCGACCAGCTCTTGGGAACGGAGAAAGTGAGGTCTGTACCCGGGCGGTGTGCCTGCCCGGGATTGCCGACGCTGCTGCCGTCGGGCAGCTCGCCTCTCAGCAACGCGTCGAACGTTTGGGCCTCGACCTTGCCATTGAGACCAAGGCGCTTTGCACCCTCGCCCACCCACTGCCCCGAACGGTCGGCATCGGCGCTCGCGTAGTAATTGTCCGAGGCGAAGTAGCTCGCCGCGGCCGAAGGCGAGCGGACATTGGCGACGGAAAGCATGTGCTGGGATCACTTTCTCTTGGCCCTCGTCCCCTCCCCTGTTGGGCGTCACATGTCCGGATCAAAGTCCCCGTAATCGTGACCATGGTCCTGCCCCTGATCGGCATCGCGACCCTGCTTCGCTGCACCGCCAAGCAGCGACTTCTGCTGCTCTTCCTGGAGCCTCTGGTCAGCCTTGCCGCGCGCATCCTGCGCCCGCTGATGCGATGCGGGATCGGGAATGTCAGACCTCGCTGAAGGTGCATCCCGTTGCTCCTTGCCGCGTTGCTCCTCGGCTTTCGAAGACAGAGGAAGGTCGGATTGAGCCGGCCGCTGAGGGTCTGATGTCCCCCTTTCCTCTTGCGCATTCGGATCGCGACGCTTCCTTGTCTGGTCCGGTCGAGCCTGATCGCCCTTGTTGCTGCGACGGGTCCGGCGCAGTTCCTTTTTGTCTTCCTGGTCGGCTTTCTTTTCAGCGCTGTCGGAGCGATCGTGCGCGACCCTCAACCGTCGAGGATCACCATCATTGTCGCCTGTTTCAGAGGCTGCTCCGGCACCGCCACCTGCTCCTTCTTTGTCATCACCGTGGCGGGCCTGTGGTGGTAGCTTAGGCATATCCCGGGGAATGAAGCCTTCGGCCACCCGAGGCCAGTTGCGCGGTTCGAGGACCACGGGTGCCGCCGGAAATCCTTCGGGAAACTTGATGAAACCATGTAGGTTCTTGAGCTTCATCAGCTCGTCGGGAAGCAGCAGTGGGACGACCTGGCGCCGGGGCGTCAGGCTGACCGCATCGCGCGCATTGTTGTAGCCGTAGCTGTATCCTTCCTCCATCTCGCGAACCTCGCGGTGGCCGATAATATCGGAACACCAGGTGGCGGTCTCGCGGTCTGCTGTGCCGAGGATCAGCTTGGTTCGGGCAAGCGAGGACAGGGTCATGGCCATGTTCTCGCCGTAGACATCCTTGAGCTTGGCAAAGGCATGGATCCCGGTGACGATCGCGCCCCCGAAATTGCGCGCGGTCTGGAGGCCCTTCTCGAGCGAAGGCAGGCGATGCAGCGCGCCAAGTTCGTCGATCAGGAACCAGAGCCTGATGTCCCGCGAGCGCTGGCCCGCCATCAGCGTAATGATCGCGGTGTCGAGCCACAGGGTGAGCAGCTGCGAGAGCACGCTCATGTCGATGTAGCGCGCGGACAGAAACAGGATAGAGCGCGGTTCACCTGCCCCGTTGACCCACTCGCGGACCGAAAAGGGCGTCCCGTCTTCGGGCAGCATCTGGAGCGCCTTGGCGTTGACATTGAACACTGCACGCACCGATTCCGCCATGCGCGCCGCGCTCGGCGTGCTGATGGGACCGGCCATGGTATCTTCGACGAGACGGTGCAGATCGGAGAGATCGGCGTTCATGAGTTCGTGGGCGAGCGCGGCGTTGGTGCCCCGCCCTGCTTCGGCGAGCTTGAGACAGGTCTCGACGAACAGCGTGCGCGCGGCGAGCACCCAGAACTGTTCGGCGCCGCCCCCATCGTGCGGGACGAGGGACTCCGCTGCGGCATGGAATTCGGCACGCGTGGAGCAATCGTTGAACACGCTCCAGGCGGGGCAACGCGCGTCGAGCGGGTTGAGAATGATGTCGCGTTTGGGATCGTAGAAGGTTTCGACAAAGGCCCCAGTAAGATCGAAAATGACCGCACGTTCGCCCCGTTCACGGATCTCCCTGGTAAGCTCGGTTAGGACGACGGTCTTGCCTGTCCCGGTTGTGCCAACAAGCATCGCGTGACTCTGCTCAAGCCGCCAGGGCCAGCTGACCCCGGCCAGATGCGCGGGAGAATAGAAGCCCGCATCCCGCAGCGAAGCCGACCCGGCCAGACGCCAGCGCCAGCCCAACGCATCGCCATACTCGCGGGCACGGGCATCGCGGTTGTGTGCAGCGATCTCGCGGCTAAGGTCGCGCAAGGTAGCAAGCTCCGCCCCGCGTACATGCTTCTTTTGTTTGGACTTCTCGCCGAAGCGTTCGGCAACCCACCAGAAGAGCGCGAAGAGCGGCGCAAGAATGAACCCTGCAAGCCACAAGGCGCTGATGACCGCGCTCTGGAAAAGCGCGACCGCTTCGCGCATCGGCGGGTAATCGGTCACCACGGAAATGGGAAATGCGACGAGGCTCCCATCGGCCAGCTTGAGGTTCACAAGCTTGTCTGGATCGAACTCCATGAAGGCATAGCCAGAGGCATAGGCATGCATCCACAGGAGGTAGACATGGTACTCGTCTAGCGCCCCGCTTACGTCCCAATAGACGAGGCCGAGAACGACCAGGAGGGTCACGATCAGGGGCCCCTTGAGGCCTGCGGCAAACATGAAGCCGAAATGCCCGAGGAGCTGGCTGCCACGGGTGAAGTTGACGAGATTATGCTTCATCATCGCCTCCCATGGGTCGGGGTGCAACGATACCGAGGCGCTCCAGCCGGCGCTGGTAGGCTGCGACCGTTCTGTCGCGCAGTGTGCTGTCGGGATGATGCGTAAGCAGCGCATCCAATGCGACCGTGATGAAGATGTTCTGGCGCACTGGATCGGTCGCCGGGGTCCTCAGATCAGCTTCGGTTGCGCGCTGCCAGGCATCGAAGATGCAATCGCAAACAACGATACTCGCGCTGACCCTGCGCTCTTCTGCTTGTTTCCTGATCCATTCGGCGATCAGGGGCGTGACATAGGTCACGAACCGGTGGTGTCTTTGCATTTTTCCAAGTTCCTTGTGTTCAAAGAACCTGGCTCACCCTTCGAAAGGCAAGTGCCACTCT
>CAMYIQ010000230.1 GCA_947258465.1 uncultured Erythrobacter sp. | reverse complement strand
GGCACATCGGTCAGTCCGATGCCGGCCCAGCCATTGCCTTCCAGATAGCGTGTCACGCCGATCAGCCGCCATTCGCCTGCGAGTTCTTCCGGGCGAGGGAGGAAGTCGAGCCGTCGCTCGTCGGGGCGCTGAAGCAGCAATTCCTTTCCGTCGGCGCGGAGCAGAATCTTGCCGTCCGCCAGGCGTTCGACGCTCGGCGATTTGCGGAAGAAAGAGAACAGCGCCGTATCCCGCGCCTCGCGAACGGTATCGCATCCCATTTCGGTCTGGAACGCGGTTCCCGATTCAGGCCGGAACCGGCCATCGACGACGACTCCCGTCGCTCCCGAATAATTGCACTCGATCCGCAACGCGACACCGCGGTCGCTGAAATCGGCGAAGGCGACCCGCGTCGCGCCGTCCAGGCGGGCAGGCTCATAGTCATCGAAGCGCACGATATCCCATTTGCCTTCGATTTCCCGGCTGTCGGTGACCGGAACAGCCGCCGGAGCCATGGTGCCCTCTGTGGCGGGGAGATCGCCTTCTTCGGCTTCCCCTTTCTGCACCGCCGGGATGCAAGCGAAGACCAGGGCCGTGGAACAACAGGCCAGCAAGGCGGCAATGGGTCTTTCCAGCATCGGCATTCTCCCAAGAGGAAGAACGATAGCGGGCCGCGTCTGTTTCCTGGCTGAACGGCCGGATCAGGCTTCGAGCGAATAGCCGGCACTGCGCACGGTGCGTACCGGGTCCTTGGCGCCCTCGATCTCGATCGCCTTGCGCAGGCGGCGAATATGGACGTCGACCGTGCGGAGTTCGATCTCGCTTTCGGTACCCCAGACCCCGTCGAGGAGCTGCCCGCGGCTGAACACGCGCCCCGGGCTTTCCATGAAGAACTTCAGCAAGCGGTACTCGGTCGGGCCGAGCTGGAGGGCGCGGCCGCGCCGGGTCACCTTATGCGCCACCGGGTCGAGCGTGATGTCGCCGACCTCGACGCTTTCCCCGGCCAGTGCAGGACGGATACGACGCATGACTGCCGCCACGCGGGCAAGCAGTTCGCGAGGGCTGAAGGGTTTGGTCAGATAGTCGTCCGCCCCCGTATCGAGGCCGCGCACCCGGTCGTCTTCCGCCTCGCGGGCGGTCAGCATGATGATCGGAACGTGTGCGGTATCCTTGTCGCGGCGCAGTCGGCGGCACACTTCGATGCCGCTCGTGCCTTCGATCATCCAGTCGAGGATGACGAGGTCGGGCACGTCTTCGCAAGCCAGCAACAAGGCTTCGTCGCCATCCGAGGTCGTGCGAACCTGATAGCCTTCGTTGGAGAAACGATATTCGAGTAGTTCGGAGAGGGCTGGATCGTCCTCTACCAGAAGCAGTTTGGCCGCGTGCAAATCTTTGCCTTTCCGGGAATTCTCAGTCTCGGTCGGCAAAGCTTTATGACCCCCGCGCTACAGTTTTGTGTCAACCGTCATCGTCGGGCGGATAATTGCCCGTTGCCGCGAAGTGAACCATTTCGGCAACATTCGTGGCATGATCGCCGACACGCTCGAGATTGCGTGCGATAAAGAGCATCTGCGCAGCGCTCGAAATGGTGGAAGGATTTTCGACCATGTGGCTGACAAGGTTGCGGAAAATCGAATTGTAGAAGGCATCGACCTTCTCATCTGCCGCGATTACCTCGCGCGCCAGTTCGGCATCGCGGGCAGCGTAAGCGGTCAGCACATCGTGGACCATTTCGGCAGCGACTTCGGCCATCGCGGGAAGCAAGGTGAGCGGTTCGAACTGCTTGCGATTGCCGCCGATCTGCTTGCTCGCCTTGGCGATGTTCTTCGAATAGTCGCCGATGCGTTCCACCACGCCGGCAATTTTGAGGGCGGCGATCACTTCGCGAAGATCGTCGGCCATGGGGGCACGCAGCGCGATGATCCGCACGGCAAGCTTGTCGACCTCGCTTTCGAGCGCGTCGATCTTCTTGTCGCCCTTGACGACCTTGTCCGCCAGCTCGTCGTCGCCTTTGACGAGCGCTTCGAGCGATTGGGCGACCGCGGCTTCGGCCAATCCGCCCATTTCGGCGATCAGGCCGCGCAGGCGGGTGATGTCTTCATCGAAGGCCTTTACTGTGTGTTCTTGCATTGAATTCATGGCCTTATCCGTAGCGACCCGTGATGTAATCCTGGGTGCGCTTTTCGTGCGGATTGGTGAATATGTCAGATGTGCGGCCGTATTCCACCATTTTTCCGAGGTGAAAGAAGGCGGTGCGCTGACTGACGCGGGCGGCCTGCTGCATCGAGTGGGTCACGATTACGATAGCGTAACGGCCGTTGAGTTCCGCGATAAGTTCTTCGATCTTCGCGGTGGCTATCGGATCGAGCGCCGAACACGGCTCGTCCATCAGGATGACTTCGGGATCGACCGCAATGGCGCGGGCGATACACAATCGCTGCTGCTGGCCGCCGGACAGCGCGGTGCCGCTATCCTGGAGGCGGTCCTTTACTTCTTCCCACAACCCGGCGCGCTTGAGCGATTTCTCGACGATGGCATCGAGTTCGTCCTTGCCTTCGGCCAGACCGTGGATCTTGGGGCCGTAGGCAATGTTCTCGTAAATCGACTTGGGGAACGGGTTGGGTTTCTGGAACACCATGCCGACCCGGGCGCGAAGCTGCACGACATCCATGCCCGAGCGGTAGATATCCTGGCCGTCGAGTTCGATCTTCCCTTCGACCCGGGCCGTGGGAATGGTGTCGTTCATGCGGTTGAGAGTGCGCAGGAAGGTGGATTTGCCGCAACCGGACGGGCCGATAAAGGCGGTCACATATTCGGTTGGAATGTCGATCGAAACCGAATCGATCGCCTTCTTGTCGCCATAGAAAACCGACACATCCGTGGCGCTCATCTTGGCTTCGGTGGGCTCGAGGTTGTCGTGGACTACGGTCACCAGGTTTTCTCGAATTTGTTACGCAGGTAAATGGCGAGCCCGTTCATCACGAGCAGGAACAGCAATAGCACGATGATCGCCGCGCTGGTGCGTTCCACGAAACCGCGGTCGATTTCGTCCGACCACAGAAAGATCTGCATCGGCAGGACGGTCGCGGGCGAGGTAAAGCCATCGGGCGGGGTGGCGACGAAGGCGCGCATGCCGATCATCAGCAGCGGCGCGGTTTCGCCGAGCGCGCGTGCCATGCCGATAATCGTGCCCGTGAGAATGCCCGGCAAGGCGAGCGGCAGGACGTGGTGGAACACGACCTGGACGGGCGAGGCGCCCACTGCCAGCGCCCCATCGCGAATGCTTGGCGGAACCGCCTTGATGGCGTTGCGGCCCGAAATCACAATGACCGGCATGGTCATGAGGGCAAGGGTCATACCGCCGATCACCGGCGCCGAGCGCAGATTGGGAAACAGCGTCAGGAATATGGCGAGACCCAGCAGACCGAAAATGATCGAGGGAACGGCGGCCAGATTGTTGATCGACAGCTCGATGAAGTCGGTCCACCGGTTCTTGGGCGCATATTCTTCGAGATAGAGCGCCGCGAGAACGCCGATCGGAAAGGCGAGCAGGAGCGTGACGACCATCGTCAGCATGGAGCCCTTGAGCGCGCCCCAGATACCGACCTGCTGCGGGTTTGTCGCATCAGAGCGGGTCAGGAAGCCGACATCGAAGTTCTTCTCGATCTGCCCCTCTTGCGCCAGTTGCGCCGCGAGCGCCTGCATGTCCTGCGAGCCTTCACCTTCATAACCCGAAGCAAGATCGGCCGATGCGGGAAGGGAGAACGTGATCTCTTCGCGCAGAATTGCCGGATCGGCGATGATCGCCGCGGCAACGTCGCGCCAGGCTTGGGGGCCGAGCTCTTCGGCACCATCTTCGCCCAGATGTTCTTCCGCGAAATACTGGACCACGTCGCGCAGGCCCTGTGCCTCGAGCGAGGCGAGGGCACCCGGCTGTGCCATGGCTGTGGGATCGGCCGCGATACCGGATTCGGCGAAATCGACAGGGACCTGCAGTTCCACGCGCTGGAACCCGCCAATCCCGTTGAAGGTCATTGTCGCGAGCAGGAGTATGAGCACCGCGATCGAGAACAGGATCGCCGACAGGCCAAGCGCCTTGAACCGGCGTTCGGCAGCGTAGCGTTTCTTGAGACGCGCCTCGAAGGCGGGCGTGCGAGTGGGGGCGACACGCTCAGTCATATGCTTCGCGATACCTTTTGACCACGCTGAGCGCGATGAAGTTGAGGCCGAGGGTGACGAGGAACAGGACGAAGCCCAGGGCAAAGGCGCTGAGCGTGGCGGGATGGTCGAAGCTCCCTTCGCCGGTCAGCATCTTGACGATCTGGACCGTCACGGTCGTCATTCTGTCGAGCGGGTTGGCCGACAGGTTGGCCGCCGTCGATGCCGCCATCACCACGATCATGGTTTCCCCGATCGCGCGGCTGATGGCCAGCATGATCCCGGCCACGATTCCGGGCAGGGCAGCGGGAACCAGAACGCGTCGGATCGTCTCGCTGGTCGTCGCCCCCATGGCCAGGCTGCCGTCGCGCATCGCCTGCGGAACGGCCGTGATGCTGTCGTCGGCCATCGAGGATACGAAGGGAATGATCATCACGCCCATGACCAGACCGGCGGCGAGCGCGCTCTCGGTCGAAGGGTTCGTCACGCCGAGCTTCAGGGCGATATCGCGAATGGCCGGTGCGATCGTCAGAGCGGCGAAATATCCGTACACGACCGTCGGCACGCCCGCGAGAATCTCGAGCGCCGGCTTAATCCATTTGCGCAGCCGGGGGTTGGCATATTGCGTGAGGTAGATCGCGCTCATGAGCCCAAGAGGGATGGCGACGATCATGGCGATGATCGCACCGATGAACAGCGTCCCCCAGAACAGCGGCACCGCGCCATAGCGGGATGGATCGGGATTGTCCGGATTGGCCATGGGGTCGGGGCCCCAATGCGTCCCGAAGAGGAAATCGATCGGCGAGACCATGCCGAAGAACCGGACGGTTTCGAAAATAAGGCTGGCGAGAATGCCGATAGTGGTCAGGATCGCTACCAGCGAAGCGCCCAGCAAGATCGACATGACGATCCGCTCGACCTTGGTGCGGGCTGCGAAATCCGGGCGCAGGCGCAGGAAGGCATAGGCACCGCCGAGAAACGCGATCAGTACCGTCACCGCGATCCCGATCAGGTTGTAATGCGACAGGGCATCCCGATAGGGTTCGACAAGCGCGGCAGCCTGGGGGTTGAACACGGCAGGCGCCGCCCCCGTTGCGACGGCCCGCGCCTCGTTGAGGATCGTCTGGCGTTCGAATCCGAATACGGGAAGGTCGGCCGCCGCGGGATCGGCCAAGACCGACTGGCTGACGAGGCCCGGAGCTATTGCACCCCAGAGCGCTACGAATGCCAGTACCGGGAGGACGATCCACAGCGCGACATACCACGCGTGGTAGGTAGGCAGGCTGGCAAGCCTGCCATTGGCGCTTTCACGCCGAAAGGTCCATGCACGGGCACGAGCCGCCAACCATCCGGCGAGCCCGAGCCCGAGGGCCAGGAGGAGCAAGATGGCTGGCGACATGCGTTACATTCAACCTTACTTGAGCTGGGCGCCGTCGAGCGTCGTGAACTCGGTGGCTGCCTTCTGGTTGGCCGCCATAACGTCATCGGGCGAAGCCACAAGACCGATCTTTGCCAGATCGCCGTCCTTTGCCCACATCTTGGTCCACTGGGCGAGATATTCCTTGAGCCCGGGGATTGCGTCGAGATGGGCCTTCTTCACATAGACGTAGAGCGGGCGAGCGCCGGGATATTCGAAGCTCGAAATGTTCTCGTAAGTCGGGGCGACACCATTCATGTTGAGGCCCTGAACCTTGTCGGCGTTTTCTTCGAGATAGCTGTAGCCGAAGACGCCCACGGCGTTGGGGTTGCCTTCGATCTTCTGGACGATGAGATTGTCCTGCTCACCCTGGTCGACATAGGCCCCGTCCGACCGGACTTCGGTGCACAACTGGTCGTAGCGGTCCTCGTCGGTCTCTTTCAGCGCCTTCATGTCCGCATTGGTTTTGCAGCCTGCTTCGAGAACCAGTTCCTTGAGCGCATCGCGCGTGCCCGAGGTCGAGGGCGGGCCGTAGACCAGAATCGGCTGATTGGGCAGCGAAGGATCGACGTCGGACCAGGTCTTGGCGGTCTGCTCGCCGCCATAGGGCGATGCGGCCAGCGCTTCGTAGACCTGCTGCGGGGTCAGGTCCATGGTGATCCCGCCCTGGGCCGATGCGAAGGCGATACCATCGAGGCCGACTTGCAGTTCGATAACATCGGTCACGCCATTGGTCTGGCAGTCGGCGAATTCGCTGGCTTTCATGCGGCGCGAGGCATTGGTCATGTCGGGCGTATCGGCGCCGACACCGGAACAGAACAGCTTCATGCCGCCGCCCGTGCCGGTCGATTCGATGATCGGCGAGCGGAATTCGGGGTTGGAGCGCACGAAGGCTTCCGAAACCGCTTTGGCGAAGGGGAAGACGGTCGAGGAACCGACCGCGCGGATCGAATCGCGCGAAGCGGAGTCACTACCGCTGCCACCGCAAGCGGCGAGAGCGGCGGCGGAAACCGCGGCGAATATGATGGATTTGGTCTTGGTCATGGGTAGCCCCTTGGGTTGATAGCTAGCGGCGCCAAAGCGCCTCAATGTTACAGGGTTGCGACAATCGTTTGACTGGCCTTTTCGCAGGTCAGAAATCGACCTGCGCGCGCAGACCCACGGCGTCCACGCCGTAAGAGGTGTCGCCATCGGCGGTCGGCACAGCCGCATCGGTATACTGCAGCCGCCCATAATTGACCATGAAAGCGGTATAATCCGTGGGCTTCCAGATCAGTGAGGCG
>CAMYIQ010000229.1 GCA_947258465.1 uncultured Erythrobacter sp. | reverse complement strand
GCCAGGGCAGGGGGCAATTCGCCGGGCACATCGCATCGGCAGGATTCCACCAGCGCGCGCAGGCTCGCAAGCGTGCCATTCTCGCACGGCGTGAAGGCGTCTCGCCGGTGTTGCCAGTCGTTGTTGATTTCCGCATCGTCGCCCGTCGCGCGGAAGACGAGATCGGGATCGAGACCCATCAGGCTGTAACGCCCGCGAATCTCTCCCCCCTCGACCGATTCGAGCAGAAAGTCGCCCCGGCCTTCTTCGATCAGCTTGAGGGCGGCACCTACGGGCGTCTCCGTGTCCGAGACGACCTCGCGCCAGATGAGCGCGGGCCTGCCTTGCGCCAAGGCTTCGCGGGCCCGGCCGACACCTTTCAGACCGTTATCCAACCGCGCCTCAGTTCCCAGCAAGCTGTTTGCGCACGGCCTCGATGGCCGAAGCGTTGCGCGAAACACCCAATTCCCGCTGCATGGCTTGGCCGAACTGTTCGACATATTCTTCGCCGATCAGCGGACCCATCTGACGCTTCGCCTGGGCGATCAGCGGATCGTCCTCCGCGATATCGTCCATCTCGATGTCGTCGAGCTGCACGATGAAAAAACCCATATTGCCTCCGGCTTCGAGCTTTTTCGTGGTGTCCTTCGCCATGCTGAACAGCAGTGCGATCGGCGGGGGGATACGTTGGTCGCGTTGGCGGGCGAGTTCCTCGCGAGTCATGCTGACGGACTGGGCGGGCGGCACGCGGCGCTCTTCGGCTGCGAGAGCCTCAGCCATCGAATCGCCTTCACCAAGCCTGGCGATAACCCGATCTGCGGCGGCCCGAGCCGCTTTCATACCCTCGGTGGCACGCCACCGGGCTTCGACCACTTCCTCGATCTCGGCAAACGGAGCCGCAGCAGCGGGAGTGATATTGCTGGCTTCATAGACCAGATATGTCCGACCGCTTTCGACAGAGGCGATCTCGGGTTCTTCCTCGTCCATCTGGAAGGCGGTGGCCAAGGCCGGTCGCAATACTTCGGGAATCGACTGGCGCGGATTATCCACGAGCCGCCCGTCGGCCAGGACGGGGCCGACCGAGGCAAGCTCGAGATCGAGCTCTTCGGCGACTTCGGTGAGCGTAGCACCATCTCCCAGTTGCTCTTCGATTTCGCTGGCGAGGTCGGCAAGCCCGCTGACACGCTTTTCCTCGCGCAGGTCATCGGCGATTTGCTCGCGAACCTGAGCCAGGCTGCGGGCAGGCGTGGTTTCGACATCATCGACTCGCGCGACATGCCAGCCAAGCGGGCTGCGTGCCGGACTGCTCATTTCACCACGGGCTGCGGTGAAGTAGGCATCCGCTACCGCTGGCGATGCCTGCGAGGCCACTCCCTCGCGCTCGACGTCCTCGACAGGCGAGGCGCGCAGACCCGCCTCGCGCGCGACCTGCTCGAACGACGCACCGGCGGCCACGCGGTCGCGGATCGAATTCGCCGCCGCCTCGGTGGGCACGATCAACTGAGTGAAATCACGGGTTTCGCTGGCCGCGTATTGTTCGGCGTCGCGCTCGTAGCGCGCGGCGATTTCGGCATCGGTCGGCTCGATCCCGTCGCCAAGCGCTGCCGAATCGAAAGTCGCATAACGGATGTTTCTGCGCTCGGGGCGCACGAAATCGGCACGATTGGCATCGTAATACGCGCGCAAGACCTCCGTCTCGGGATCATCCGAAGGCGCATAAGTGGACGCGGGCAACAGCGCTATCGAGCCTTGGCGCCGTTCCTTGAAAAGTTGCGCATATCGATAGGCCAGCTTGTCCGGTACGCTGGCGCCGAAACCGGCGGGAATCAGCATTTGCTGCGAAAGCAAACCGATACCCAGATCTTCGCGAACCTGCGCGTCGTTCAAACGCTGGAGCGCCAGTGCCTGACGATAGGTATCCTCGCTGAAGTTCCCATCGGGACCGCGAAAAGCCGGGATCATACGGATTTCGCTGTTCACCAGATTGTCGCCAGCGCGAATGCCGTGTTCGTCGGCATAGGCCTTGATGGCGGCGCGATGGATCAGCGCGTCCAGGGCGGAGGTCAGGCCGCCATCCCGCAGGAACTGCTGCATCGTGACAGTGGGCTGTTCCTGTCGGACCTGTTCCACCCCGTTATTGGCGGCGCGTACTAGGTCGGATGTGGAGATTTTTTCATCTCCCACCACCGCGACACGATCGCCGCCGGCAATTCCGCCGAAGGTTCCGGTGCTCGATACGTCGGCGCTGGCGAAGGCCAGGGCGATCAATCCCAGAAAAGCGAGCGAGATCGCCAGGCCGAGTTTGGTTTTGAAAAAATTGCGGAAAAACTGGAACATGGTGTGCGGGCGATCCGGTTGACTTGCTGCTGTCGATCAGGCGGCGCCTGAATTGGTTGGGGCGCTTTATCCCCCCTGCGACCTCGCGGCAACAGGTTGGAAAGGGTTTTGACGTGTGAAGAAACCTACTCTAGCGGAGCGCGAACAAGGCCCCATATAGCGGGCCATTCATTCAGACAATTCGCAGGACATACCCATGGCCGAACGGCCCTACATCGTCGGAAACTGGAAAATGAACGGCACGCGCGCAATGCTTTCCGAAGCCCGCGCGATCGACCGGGCTGCGCAGCGGTATATGAAGGTCGAAGTGGCCGTCGCGCCGCCTTACACACTGATTCACGCGGTGCACCGCGAGGCTGAGCAGATCGGCGTCGGCGCACAGGATTGCCATCCGGGTGCCGAAGGCGCCCATACCGGGGACATCAATGCCTCGATGGTCGCCGATGCAGGCGCCAAATTCGTGATTCTCGGCCATAGCGAGCGGCGCCAGGATCATGGCGAGACCGGAGAGCTGATCAAGGCGAAGATCGAATCGGCGCTCGAGGCCGGCTTGCGGGTGATCCTGTGTTGCGGTGAAACGCTCGAAACGCGCGATGCGGGGGAGGCCGAAAGCTACGTCCTGAACCAGATCGAGTCCGCGCTGCCTCTGTTCGAGGATCCGGGTGAGCGCCTGACAATCGCCTATGAGCCTATCTGGGCCATCGGTACCGGGCGCACAGCCACGACCGACGATATCGCTTCGATGCATGGCGCGATCCGCGAATTGCTCGTCAAGACCTATGGAGAGGAAGCTTCCGCGCAGGTCCGCATTCTGTATGGCGGGTCGGTCAAACCGGACAATGCGCGTGAAATCCTCGCCACGCCCGAAGTCGGCGGCGCACTCGTCGGCGGGGCAAGCCTGTCGGCCGAAAGTTTCCTGGGTATCGTTGTAGGTGCCTCGGAATCGGAAGATGCCTGACCCCCGCAAGCTTGCCGTTTGCCACGCGCGCGCCTAGATGCGCGGTAGCCCAGCAATACCAGTTCCAAGAGTACCCGCATGTTTCTCTTCCTCACCGTCGTTCAGGCGATCGTCGCAGCCGCGCTAGTCGGTGTCATTTTGATGCAGCGTTCCGAAGGCGGCGGCCTGGGTATCGGCGGCAGCCCCTCGGGTATGCTCAGCGCCCGCGGTGCCGCGGACTTCCTCACCCGTTCGACGAAATGGCTCGCAGTCCTGTTCGTGGTGCTTTCGATCGCGTTGGCTGCCGTAGCCGTCGATACGACCGGCGGTGATGCGATCGAATCGACGCTCGACCGTACGGTGGCTCCGGCTGCACCGGCCGATCCGCTCGGTGCGGCGACCACCGGCGAAGAAGCGCCGGCAGGCGACGATCCGCTGGCCGACGTCACCCAATAGGCATCTTTTACATCGCAGGCGTGTGGATTGGGCTGCGTCGGCGGCGCGATGATCCTGTCTTTGCGCTTGCCCCGACTCCAATCCTCAGCTTAAGGCCCGACCCCCATGGCGCGGTATATCTTCATAACCGGCGGCGTGGTCTCCTCGCCTGGAGGAGAGCAGCAAGCGATGCTGCCATGAGACCTTTGCCAAGCGAG
>CAMYIQ010000228.1 GCA_947258465.1 uncultured Erythrobacter sp. | reverse complement strand
GATATGGGATTCGTGAGGCTGTCCGACTGGAAATCGCGCCTGCTCGTCCTGCCCAAGGCCGGCTTTGTCTTCCTGCTCTTCATCGGCGGCGCGGCGCTGGTCATCCTCGGCGGCGAGCAGATCGGCTTCGTCAAGCCCGAGGGGCTGCCGGATGGGGTTCAGGCGCGGTGGGGCGATGTCGAGGGCAACCTGCCGATGCTGCTCGTATGGCTGGCGATCGTCTGGACCAGCGCGGCCTTCGGCGAGGAGATGTTCTTTCGCGGCTATATGGTCACCCGGATCGAGGACGGGCTCGGCAGGCTGCGCGGCGCCAGTGTGCTGGCGGTGGTCATCCCGGCGCTGATCTTCGGTTTCGCCCATTTCTATTACCAGGGCCTGTTCGGTTTCGTGATGACTGGCATGATCGGGCTCATGCTCGGCATCGGCTTCCTCATCCTCAGACGGAATATCTACCCGCTGGTGCTGGTGCACGGCGCGGTCGACACGATCAACTTCGTCGCGCTCTACCTCGGCGAGACCTGAGCCGTCCACAAGCCCGCTTGCGCGCCCGCGCGATTGCGGGCACGCAGGCAAGGATGGACGGGACCAAGATCGCGCCGCCGCGCACAGTCGGCTTCTGGGGCACATCGCTCTTTCCGCTGAACGGGATGATCGGGGCCGGCATTTTCGCCCTCCCCGCCGTGCTGGTGGCCGCCGTCGGCAATTTCGCGCCGTGGATGATGCTCGTCGGCGGCATTCTCTTCCTGCCGCTGGCCCTGTGCTACGCTTGGATGGCAAGCCGGTTCGAACATAGCGGCGGATCGGTGCTCTATGGCGAGGCCGCCTTTGGCCGCTTCGTCGGCTTCCAGGCCGGCTGGGCGCGCTATGCCAGCGCCATCGTGACAGCCGCGGCCAATATGCATGTGATGATCGCCTATCTTGCGGCGATTTTCCCGTGGCTGGGCGAACCGGGCGTGACGCCGATCGCGGCGGGGATCGGCCTTGCGCTGATCACCATCGTCAATTTGTACGGCATGCGCGCATCGGTCGGCACGCTCGGCTTCATGACCGCAATCAAGCTCATTCCGCTGGGCCTGCTGGTCGTTTCCGCCCTGTTTGCAGGCGGCGGAATGGGGGAAGTCACCCTGCCCGAGTTCAGCGCGGTCGAGACGGTCATCCTCCTGACCTTCTACGCCTTTATCGGCTTCGAGGGCGTGGTCGAGGCGGCGGGCGAGTTCAAAAACCCCAAGCGCGACGTGCCGCTGTCGATCGTCAGTATGGTGAGCGGGGTGACGCTGCTCTATATGGCGATCATCTGGGCCTTCATCGCCATCGGGCCGCAGTTCGCGGGCGAGAATAACGCGCTGGCCGGCGTCGCTGGCGCATCGATGGGCCAGCTCGGCTCGCTCGCCATCGTTATCGCGGCGAGCTTTTCCATCGGCGCGAACAATTTCGCCAGCGGTGTCGCCCAGCCCCGCCTGATGTACGGCATGGCCGAACGCGGCATGCTTCCGCGCTGGTTCGAATATGTCCATCCGCGTTTCCTGACGCCGTTCAACGCGATCCTGTTTTACGGTGTGGTCGCCATCCTGTTCGGTCTGTGGGAAGGTTTCGAAGTGCTCGCCGTGGCGGGCACGCTGGTCCGGCTGGTGACCTATATCGTCACCAGCCTCGCGCTGCCCGTGCTCGAACATCGCGAGGGGCGGATCGTGCCCTCCCACCTGTTCTGCGTGATCTTTGCGGTGGGCAGTTCGCTGTTCATTTCCGCACAGGCGCAGGCGCAGGCCTGGATGGTGCTGGGCGGCTTCATCGCGGCGGGGACACTGCTCTATTTCATCGCCGCACGGCAACAACCCGAATATCCGATCGACGAGGCATAAGTGCCTACCAGCTACGATGCGATAATCCTCGGCGCGGGTGCCGCAGGGCTGATGTGCGCCGCACGTGCCGGGCAACGGGGCAAGCGCGTGTTGGTGCTCGAACGCGCTGAAAAGCCGGGCAAGAAAATCCTGATTTCGGGCGGCGGGCGGTGCAATTTCACCAATATCGGCGCGGGCCCGGCCAATTACCTGTCGAGCAACCCGCATTTCGCCAAATCGGCCCTGGCCCGCTACACCGCGCGCGATTTCCTCGATCTGGTCGAACGCTACGGGATCGCCTGGCACGAGAAGACGCTCGGCCAATTGTTCTGCGACGGGTCGGCGAAACAGATCGTCGCCATGCTGCTGGAAGAATGCGCGCGGTCGCGTGAAAGCGGAGGGGATGTGACCGTGCTCTGCGGCGAGGAGGTCGCCTCGGTCGATCATGGCGAGGGTTTTACCGTCACCACACAGACCGGGATCTATACCGCCCCCGCCCTCGTCATCGCGACCGGCGGGCCGTCGATCCCCAAGATGGGCGCGACCGGGTTCGCTTACGACGTCGCGCGCCAATTCGGCCTCAAGGTAATCGAACCGCGCCCCGCCCTCGTCCCGCTCACGCTGGGCGGCGAGGAGGTGCTGTTTCGCGACATTTCGGGCGTTTCCGCCCCCGTCGTCGCGGCAGCCGGCAAGACGAGCTTCGCCGAAGCGGCGCTGTTCACCCATCGCGGTCTGTCCGGCCCGGCGATTTTGCAGGCAAGCTCCTACTGGCGCCCCGGCGAGCCGCTATTCGTCGACTTCATCCCGGACCGCAGCGCGCAGTGGCTGCTCGATGCCAAGCGCGGCAGTCCGCGCTCGGGCGTGCGCGCGCAGCTTCGCGAGGCCCTGCCCGCGCGCCTGGCCGATATTCTCGCAGACAAACTCGCCCTCGACGGCGATCTTGGCAATCTGCCCGACAAGGCACTGCGGCTGGCGGGCGAACGGCTCAAGCGCTGGACTTTCCACCCCAATGGCACCGAAGGCTTCGCCAAAGCCGAGGTTACGGTGGGCGGCATTGCCACGGCCGAACTCTCGTCCAAGACCATGGCAGCCAAGCGCATTCCCGGCCTCTATCCCATCGGCGAGGCGGTCGATGTGACCGGCTGGCTCGGCGGCTATAACTTCCAATGGGCCTGGGCCAGCGGGGTGGCGGCGGGCGAGGCGCTCTAAGCCCCTGCTCCCGCTACGGCAGGCCTTGACCGGGGCGGCAAGTTGACGCGGACCGCCCACATGCTAGCCTTTTTTTATTCGGACCCCGCGAAAACAGGCGGGCCGGTGCAGGATGAGGCCGTCTACGCTCGGGCAGCGCGGCGGCGGCATGAAAGGACCCTATGCAGCAGCTCCAGGGCATGGATGCGAGCTTTGTCGCGCTCGAAACGCGCAATTCGCCGATGCATATCGGGTCGATCCTGATCTACAACCCGGCTACCGCCCCTGGCGGTTTCGTGCGGTTCAAGGACATTCTCGGCTTCTTCGAAAGCCGGTTGCGGCTATCCAGCACCATGCGCCGGCGCATGGTTCGCGTGCCTTTCGACCTCGATTATCCCTATTGGATAGAGGATCCCGACTTCGACCTCGAATACCATGTCCGCCACGTGGCGCTGCCCGCCCCGGGCGACTGGCGGCAATTGTGCATTCAGGCAGCGCGTATCTTCGCTCGCCCGCTCGACCTCGAACGCCCGCCATGGGAGTTTACCGTGGTCGAGGGGCTCGACAATGTCGCAGGCCTGCCCAAGGGCTGCTATGCCTATATCACCAAGGTCCATCATGCGGCGCTCGACGGGATGAGCGGGATCGACCTGATGGAGGCGACGCATACGCTTACCCCCGACGGGCCGCCCCCATCCGGCCCCGACGATTGGGCGCCGGACAAGGTGCCCAATCCGGTCGAACTGCTCGGCAAGAGCTATTTCAACGCCATCGCCAATCCGCTGAAGCAGCTCGAAGTGGCCGCCAAGGCCGCGCCGGGCCTCGCCAAGGCGCTGAAGGGTCTGGCCGCCAAGGAATTCGATGTCTCGGCCGAGATGATCGCCCCCAAGACCCGCTTCAACAGGAAGATCGGCCCCCACCGCGTGGTCGAAGGCGTCGGCGTTCCGCTGGCGGACGTCAGGACGATCCGCGCGGCGGTGGAAGACGCCAAGGTCAACGACGTATTCCTGGCCGTGATCGGCGGGGCGATGCGTCGCTATCTCGACAGCAAGGGCGAGCTGCCGAAAAAATCGCTCACCGCCATGGCCCCGATCTCGGTCCGCGCCACAGGCGAAAAAAATGCGATGGGCAACCAGGTGGCCGCGATGATCGCGCCGCTCGGCACGCATATCGCCGATCCGCTCGAACGGCTGGCCTGGGTCCATAACCGCACGGTCAATTCCAAGGCGATGGCCGACGCCATCGGCGCCCGCAACATGGCCGAAATGAGCAAGGTCAGCCCTGCCCTGTGGATGAGCCTCGGCGCGCGGCTCTATACCCGCCTCAGCCTCGCCAATAGGGGTGTGGGGCCGATCTTCACCACCGTTGTTACCAATGTGCCCGGCCCGCCCGTGCCGATCTATTCGGCCGGCGCGCGGCTGGAGAGCATGATGGGCCTGATCTGCCTGACCGACGGCATCGGCCTTGCCCACGTGGTGCAAAGCTATACCGACGAAGCGACGATCGCCTTCACCGCCGACCGCGAGATGATGGACGATCCCGAATTCTACGCTGCCTGTATTCGCGAGAGTTTCGAGGAATTGTGCGATGCAGTGAACGCTGACGCCAAACCCGCCAAGCCTAAGAAAACCACCAAGAAACGCACCGCAAAACCCGCCGCCAAGAAGCGGGCCGCGCCCAAGAAAAAGCCCTCCGAACCGGCCAAGGGAGGCACCAAGACCTCCCGCGGACGTTCGAAACCCAAGGCCGCCCACCCCCTGAAAGGTCCGACCACAGAATGACCACGACCGCACTCGAAGCCCGGCCGCCCAGCCGCCTGCTGACGCTGGCCGAACCGGGGCGGGCCATGGGCGAGCTGGCGAGCTTCTACGCTCTGCGTCCGCTGCTCTCCACCCTGCCGCGCGGCGACGGGCACGGCGTGCTGGTGCTGCCCGGCTTCATGGCGTCGGATTATTCGACCGCACCGCTGCGTTCGCTGCTTTGCGACCTCGGCTATGACGCGGTCGGCTGGAAGCTCGGCCGCAATGTCCGCGTCGACAATGCCCGGATCGAGGCGATGATGGGCTGCGTCGAGGACCTGCACCGGCGTACCAACGGCAAGGTCTCGATCGTCGGCTGGAGCCTGGGCGGCGTCTTCGCGCGCGAACTGGCCAAGATGGCGCCCGAAAAGGTGCGCGCCGTGATAAGCCTCGGATCGCCAATCAGCGACGATCGCGGCCATACGAATGCCGCGCGCCTGTTCGAATATCTGAATGGCGAGGAGCCCGAGCCGATGCAGGGCGGCAATTTCCGCCAGCTTGCCGAGGCCCCGCCCGTACCCACCACCTCGATCCTCACGCGGTCGGACGGCGTGGTCCACTGGCGCGGTTCGGTCCAATGCGGCGACCGCGAGGATTGCGAAAATATCGAAGTTCTCGCCAGCCATTGCGGGCTCGGCGTGAACCCGGCGGCGGTCTATGCCATCGCCGACCGGCTGGCACAGGCCGAAGGCGCCTGGAAGCCGTTCCGCGCTTCGGGCCTGGCGAGCCTGTTCTTCCCGCGCCGCGCGCTGCACTGACGGGTCAGAATACCTTGCGCACGTCCACGCCGAGATAGCGCCCCACCGGGTCGAGCCGGCGCGGATCGTAGGCATCGGGCACCGCCCCGCCGGCATCGACCACGCGGCGCTGACCGTCGAAGACATTGTCGATCCTGAAGGCGACACGCAGGCCTTTGAGCACGCCGTCTTCGCGTTCGAAAACCTGCCCGAGATCGGCGAACAGGCGAATGTCGAACGTCGCCAGATCGCCGAAGAAGAGGTCGCTCGATCCGGGCACGCCGCTGCCGCGCAATACCGCCTCGCCGAGATAGCGGCCCGACAGGCGTATGCCGTAGCCGCCCATGAACAGGCCCGCTTCCAGACGCGAGCTGTGTTTCGGGATCGCGCCGCTCCCCAGCACGAAACCGTCGATCTGGTCGAACACCGGGCCGCCCTGTGCCAGGGTAATCTCGTTTTCCAACGTGATCGTGTGGTTGAAACTGGCGAAATAGCGCCCTCCGCCACTGCGGCGACGGGCGAAAGGATTTCTTGCCGGAGCCGTTCCAGCATCTTGCTGCGCCGCCGGTTCGCCATTCGGAGCATCGGACCGGGCCGCGCATATCCGGTCGCGGACGCGCTTGAGCCTTTCCCGGTCGATCTCCCCATCTTCGCCGCGCAGCCGTTCGAGCATGGGCGGCGGCAATCGGTCGAGCTGAGGCGGTTCGCCGCACAGGGCCTG
>CAMYIQ010000227.1 GCA_947258465.1 uncultured Erythrobacter sp. | reverse complement strand
GTCTTCGCCTCCCCCGAGCGAATGGACATAGGCGGCCAGCATCTTGATGGTCACCGGATCGAGCCTGCCTTCCCATTGGGGCATCATACCCATCCGGGGTTGCAGGATTTGGCGCTTGATCGCCTCGCGGCTGCTGCCGCGCAGCCAGATGGCGTCGTTGAGCGTCGGCGCCCCCTGCGCCCGGTCGCCTTCGCCGGCAGGACCATGGCAGGCCGCGCAATTGTCGGCGTAGATTCCGGCGCCGGTGGCGTTGGTTTCCGCCTTGCCGCTCAGCGACAGCACATGGTCGACGAGCGCGTCGAGCTGCGCAGTGTCGAAAGCGCCTTCGAACGGCGGCATCACGCTCATGCGGGTTTCATCGTTCCCCGCCTGACGGATGCCATGAACGAGCGTGTATTCGATCGCCTTCAGGTCGCCGCCCCACAGCCAGTCATCGTCGTTGAGGTTGGGATAGCCCAGTTCCTGGCTGCCGGCAGCGCCGGAACCGTGGCACTGGACGCAATTCACCCGGAATGCGGCCGCTCCGCCCGAAACGGCCTGCTGCATCAGGCCGCTTTCTTCGGGCAGGCGTTCGATCGGTATGCGGGCAAGCTGCTCGCGGACGGTCGCCCGCGCCTGATCGGCCGCGGACATGTCCTTCGCCAGCTCTCCCCGGCTCGACCAGTTGAGCACGCCCACGGTCGCCCGGTCGATCATCGGCCAGGCCGGATAGGCGATCACGTAGCCGATCGCGAAAATGATCGTCAGGTAGAAGGTCCACAGCCACCACCGCGGAAGCGGCGTGTTGAGTTCCTCGATACCATCCCATTCGTGGCCGACGGTTTCGGTGCCAGTCGGTTCGTCGATGCGCTTATTCGCCATCGTCTTGTCCCTTGAAAATCATCGTCGCAGCGTGGTGATTGCGCTTCTTGGACCCGGGCCGGAACGGCCAGGCACACAGCCCCACGAACAGGATCAGCATGGCCACCAGGGCATAGCTGTCGGCGAAATGGCGAAAGGTTTCGTAGAAACTCATCGACCCTTCTCCTCGGCCAGCTCTTCCAAGGGTGCCGCGCTGTCGAAATCGACCAGCGTGCCGAGCATCTGGAGATAGGCGATAAGCGCATCCATTTCGGTCAGGCGGTCGGGATCGCCGTCGAAATCGCGAATCAACGCCTTGGGATACCGCTCGGCCAGATCGCCCGGATCGGCATCGGGATCGGCCTGCGCGAGCATGTCGGCCTCGGCCTTCTCGATGTCCTCGTCGCTATAGGAAACGCCGACGCGGCGCAGCGCGGTCAGCGTGGCGGCCGGATCGCCGATGGCGAGTTCGGTGTCCTTGAGGAAGCTATATTGCGGCATGACGCTTTCGGGCACGACGCTCTGCGGATTTTCGAGGTGCTGAACGTGCCATTCGTCCGAGTAGCGATTGCCGACACGCGCCAGATCGGGTCCGGTACGTTTGGAACCCCACTGGAACGGGTGGTCGTACATGCTTTCCGCCGCGAGACTGTAATGGCCATAGCGCTCCACCTCGTCGCGGAACGGGCGGACCATCTGGCTGTGGCAGGTATAGCAGCCTTCGCGGATGTAGATGTCGCGCCCGGCCTGTTCGAGCGGCGTATAGGGACGCACACCCTCGACCTTCTCGATCGTGTTCTCGAGATAGAACAGCGGCGTGATCTGGACCAGGCCGCCAATGGAGACGGTGATGAAGGTCGCCACGGCCAGCAGGGTGATGTTGCGTTCGAGCCGCTTGTGGCCCTTGACGGTTTCTTCGACGACGGGGTCTGACATGGTCGTGCGATCCTATTCGGCCGGAACGGCTTCGGGGCGGGGCTGGACGATCGGGCGGTCGGCCTGCGGGTCGTAGGCTGCATCGCGTAGCGGTGCTTCTTCCCGCTGCTTCCCGGCAAGGGTCATCCAGATGTTGTAGGTCATGATGAGCGCGCCGCTGAGATACATCAGCCCGCCAGCCATGCGCATGACATACATCGGGAACATGGCGGCGACACTGTCGGCGAACGACCACACCAGATAGCCGTTAGGCCCGTATTCGCGCCACATGAGGCCCTGCATGATGCCGGAAACCCACATGCTGGAGGCATAGAAAACGATGCCGAGCGTTGCGAGCCAGAAGTGCCAGTTGATCATGCGCAGCGAATACATCCGTCCACGCTTCCACAGACGCGGAACCAGGAAGTAGACGCAGGCGAAGGTAATCATGCCGTTCCAGCCCAGAGCGCCGGAATGGACGTGGCCGATGGTCCAGTCGGTATAGTGCGACAGACTGTTGACGCTCTTGATCGACAGCATCGGCCCTTCGAAGGTGCTCATGCCGTAGAAAGCCAGCGCCATCACCATCATGCGGATGATCGGGTCGGTGCGGACCTTGTCCCATGCCCCGTTCAGGGTCATCAGGCCGTTGATCATGCCGCCCCAGCTCGGCATCCACAGCATGACCGAGAAGACCATGCCCAGCGTCTGCGCCCAGTCGGGCAGCGCGGTATAGTGGAGGTGGTGCGGACCGGCCCAGATGTAGAGGAAGATCAGCGACCAGAAGTGGATGATCGACAGGCGGTAGCTGTAAACCGGACGTTCGGCCTGCTTGGGGACGAAATAATACATCATCGCCAGGAAGCCCGCGGTCAGGAAGAAGCCGACCGCGTTATGGCCGTACCACCACTGGGTCAGCGCGTCCTGCACACCGGCGAAAGCCGAATAGCTCTTGGCGCCCAGCAGGCTCACCGGCATTGCCAGATTGTTGACGATGTGGAGCATGGCGATCGTCACGATGAAGGCGAGGTAGAACCAGTTGGCGACGTAGATGTGCGGTTCCTTGCGCTTCGCCAGCGTGCCGACGAACACGATGAAATAGGCCACCCAGACGATCGTCAGCCACAGGTCGACATACCATTCGGGCTCGGCATATTCGCGGGATTGGGTGATGCCGAGCAGATAGCCGGTGGCGGCCAGCACGATGAACAGCTGATAACCCCAGAAGACGAAGCGGGCGAGGCCGGGGAAGGCAAGCTGCGTGCGGCAAGTGCGCTGGACGACATAGAAGCTGGTTGCGAGCAGCGCATTGCCGCCGAATGCGAAAATCACCGCGCTGGTGTGCAGCGGGCGGACGCGACCGAAATTGAGATAGGGTTCGAAATTCAGCTGCGGAAAGGCGAGCTGCGCGGCGATGAAAACACCGGCGAGCAGACCTGCGATACCCCAGAACATCGTCGCGATCACGCCCCAGCGAATCACGTCGTCATCATATCGCGACGGGCCGTCGGGCATCTTGAAGAAGCCCTGCGCCTTGCCCATCGGATCGAAGCGCGACGCGCTCATCCAGATCATCGCAAAGGCGACAATGGCGATTATCGTGGCATGCGCGGCAAAACCGGCGTCAGCGGCTGCTACCGCCGACGCGATGGCCGCAAGCATGATTATGAACCATAGGCCAATCCGGCCCAGTGCGGCTTCAGCGTGCATAAGGGTCTCCGTCCGTTCTAGAGCGGCCTAGGCCGCCACCTCGGCAGTCGCATTGATCTGGATCAATTTGGTGAAAGAATTCATGCCGCATCACGCAGATAGCCGGCGCGCGCCTTCAGCATCTCCATTTCGCGCAGCACAATGCCCGAGCGTCCCGTGGTTTCGATCACGCCGGCTTCGCGCAGCAGGCTGAGCTGGCGGCTCACCGTTTCGATCGTCAGGCCGAGGCTTTCCGCGATATCGCGCCGCGACATCGGCAATTCGAGAAGAATCGCCCTGTTCTGTTCCATGCCGATTCGCTCGCTCATCGCCAGCAGGAAAACCGCGACTCGTTCCGCCGCGGTCTTGCGGCCGAGCGCGATCGTCTTTTCGCGGCAACGCCGCAAGGAGCCGGTCGTATTGTCGAGCAGGTGGCGCAAGATCCCCGCTTCGCTGGCTGCCAGGTCGAGAAAGTCGTCTGCCGGGAAGGTCAGCAGGCTGCAATCGCGCAAGGCGCATACCGAATAGGAATAATTGTCCTGCTCGGGGACCGAAAACACCTCGCCGCCGAAATGGAAGGCGACGATCTGGTCGCGTGCCTCGGATGCATGGGCGACCAGCTTGGTAGCGCCCTGGCCGACGAATATAAGTTGCGAGGAATTTCCGTCGAAATCGAGCGAGCGATCCTTGTCCAGCGCGACCTGCCGGGCCAGCGCCTGAAAACGGAGATGTGCCGCGTCGGACAGGTCCGGCGACAGGATCTTCAAGGCAAAGCTTTCGAAGGCTTCGGGGAAACTCGTCATGCCGCATCTCTCGCAATTTGCGACCTGCAAATCTTTGATCGAGATCAATGAGGCCGGATTATTCGGTCTCCAAATAGGGCTCAAGCGCTGCAACCATCCTGAGTCGCACGGGGCGACCGCTGCAGCGCCATGAGGACAAAGACAATGAAGAAGCTGCTTGCAGCCGCTCTCGCCGGAGTAGCGATGATTGCCGCCCCCGCTCAGGCGCAGGACAATGACGGCAAGGTCCAGGTCAAGGTGCTGGGCACCTATGTGGCCCCCGATGGCGAGATCACCGATCTGCGCACCGATATCGTCGGCCTCCCCGCAGGAACGCAGACCGAAGCGAACGAGAACTTCGTACCCACGCTGGCCATCGAGTATTTCGTTAGCCCGAATATCTCGATCGAGACGATCTGCTGCGTCACGCAGCACGATGTCGATGCCGTGTCCGGCCTTCCCGACGGTTCCGAACTGGTTTCCGACGCCAAGCTGATCCCGGCGACTTTCACCGCGAAGTATCACTTCGACGTAGGCGGCGCGAAGCCCTATCTCGGTGCGGGCGCCACCTATTTCTGGTGGATCGATGTCGAGCCGGGTGCGGCGACCATCCCGCTGGGTGTCACCGAAACGACCCTGTCGGATGAATTCGGCTTCGTCCTCCAGGCGGGTATCGACGTGCCGATCAACGATAGCGGCCTCGGCTTCACCCTCGATGCGAAGCGGTATTTCGTCGATACGACGGCCCGCTGGTATGCCGGCAACACGCTGGCCATCGAAACCGAACACAAGCTCGATCCCTGGGTTCTGAGCGCGGGCTTCGCCTACCGCTTCTGATTACCGCGACGAGCGTAAGAAAGGCGACCTCCGGCGGAATAGGCCGGGGGTCGCTTTTTATGTTCTGCCCATTGACCTGACGCGCCCCTCAAGCCAATGGCGCCACCACCATGCGGGTGTAGCTCAATGGTAGAGCAGCAGCTTCCCAAGCTGACGACGAGGGTTCGATTCCCTTCACCCGCTCCAATCGTGCCGTTGCTTTCGATCGCTAGCGGGGGGCTATGCGCGACAGGACCGATACCTTCTACATGGCCGATCTCTATGGCGAATTGCAGCTTTCGCCGATGGGGGAGAGCCGTAGCTGGCGTGCGCCAGTCCCCGGCTTGCTGCTGGTTACGATCGCCGCACTGGCGGCCTTGTGGCTGAGCGACCGCTATGGTGCGCCGCAGATCCTGCTGGGGCTTCTGCTTGGCTTTGCCCTGAACTTCGCGAGTGCCGACGAGCGGCTGAGGCCCGGGCTCGACATGGCTTCGCAGACTTTGCTGCGTGTCGGGATCGTCCTGCTGGGCCTGCGCGTCACCTTTGGCGAGATCGCCGCATTGGGGCTGGTCCCCTTCCTGGGCCTTGTCGCGATCATGGCGGCTGTGATCGCGACGGGCATGATCGCGGCGCGCTGTGCCCGGCTCGACCTTCAATTCGGGCTGCTTGCAGGGGGCGCGACGGCCATTTGCGGCATCTCGGCCGCGCTTGCACTGTGGAGCATCATCGGATCGAAAAGGGTGAGCCAGGAGGGGTTCGCCATCACCGTGCTCGGCGTCACGCTGGCGAGCGCGCTCGCTCTGGCGACCTATCCCGCGCTCGCCGCCATGCTCGATTTGTCCGACACGCAGGCCGGGTTTCTCGTCGGGGCCTCGATCCATGACGTGGCGCAGGCCATCGGCGGCGGCTTCGCGGTATCCGACAAGGCGGGCGAGGTGGCGACGGTGGTGAAACTTTCGCGCGTTACGCTGCTGGTCCCGCTGCTGCTGCTCGTTGCACTGTTTCTCGGGAGGCAGGGCGCGGGCAGCCGGTACTCGCTGCGGCAGGGCGTGCCCTGGTTCATCGCGGCTTTCGTGGCCGTGGTCGCGCTCAACAGCTTTGCCGAAATTCCCGCTGCGGTGGGCAAGGCGGGGGCTTCGACCGCGAGCTTCTTCCTGCTGCTCGCGGTGACGGCGGCGGGGATCAAAGCCGATCTTTCCGGCATGTTCTCGCATGGCTGGAAAGCCTTCGTGCCGGTGGCGGCGTCCACCTTGACGGCCTTCGCCCTCGCGCTCAGCCTGGCGTGGGTGCTCTGATCAACCTACAGGATAATCTGCCATGTCGATTTTCACCGACCACCCGCATTCGATCGGCGAGAGCTATTTCGAGCATTTCGTCAGCGCGTCGCGTTTCGGTGCGAAGTTGATAGCCGCCGGTCTCGCCTGCATCGTCCACGGGGTGTTCCCCTTCTGGTGCAAGACAACCGGCAGCAAAGCGGTCAAGCAACTGTCAGCCGACATGATTCACGGGCGCGAGAAGTTCGGCCCCGGCGACCGGCGCCAGGGCGAACAGCGCGACTGGTGCATCTAGCGGCTATCGATGCGCTACCGCTTCGCTGTTTGAGCGCGGGCGTTGGTTTTTCAATGCGCTATCGCTTCGCTACTTGAGCGTCGGCGTTGATCTTTCGATGCGCTATCGCTTCGCTACTTGAGCGCCGGCATTATTTCGGCGGCATCCGGATTGCGCCATCCAGCCGGAACTGGTGCCCGTTGATGTAGCTGTTGCGCGCAATTTCGCAGATGAGGGAGGCGAATTCCTCGGGGTGCCCCAGCCGCTTGGGGAAGGGGACAGACGCGTTGAGTTGATCCCACATCTGCGGGTTGCGATCCTTCATGCCCAGCATCAACGGCGTGGCGAAAATGCCCGGCATGACCGAATTCACGCGAATGCCAATATCCATCAGATCGCGCGCCATGGGCAGGACGAGCCCATTTACCCCAGCCTTGCAGCTTCCATAAATGACCTGGCCGATCTGCCCGTCCTGCGCCGCCACGCTGGCGGTAAGCGTGATGCAGCCGCGTTCGCCGTCTTCGTTGAGCGGTTCGGCATTGGCCATGCCGAGCGCGGAGTGGCTGGCGACGCGATAGGATGAGACGAGAATCCCCTCCGCGCCGAAAGCGTAATCCTCCGTCGCCAGGCGTTTGTAGCGCCCGTTTTCCTTGTCCCAGCCCAGCGTCTTCCCGCGGCGGCTGGCCATCGCGCAATGGACCGTCACGCGCTCCTGCCCGTGGGCTGCGCGCGCTTGGTCGAACCCTGCGACCACCGATTGTTCGTCGGTGATGTCGACGCGCGCGAATGTGCCGCCAATAGCCTTCGCATGGGTTTCGCCGGCCTCCTCGTCGATGTCGAAAATCGTGACTTTGAGGCCCGCCTGGGCCAGCGCTTCGGCGCTCGCCTTGCCCAATCCCGATGCGCCGCCGGTGACCACCGCAGCCATGCCTTGCGTGAGTTTCATATCCGCTCTCCCCTGTGTTTCTCGCGCCAGCGTGCTATCGCAGGCACCCGGGCATGAGAAGGGGAACCGGTCGCGCCATGACATCGCTGTTGTTCGCCATGGTCGCCAGCTTTCTTGCCGCCACCGGCGCGCGCGATCAATTGCTCGTCGCGCGCCTGTCGGCCGCGCTCGGCCCTTCGACGGCCCTGCTCGCCATTGCTCTGGTCAGCTCCGCGATCACGGCGGGCATCGCTGCTTGGTTCGGCGCTCGGCTGG
>CAMYIQ010000226.1 GCA_947258465.1 uncultured Erythrobacter sp. | reverse complement strand
GCGGGCGAAGCCAGCGCGGCCGCCTTCGGGCGCTTGTTCGCGCCGGGCGGCTCGCTCGGCACCGTGCTGACGCTGGTCCTTACGTTGTTCATCGCGCTGTTCGCCTTCGCCCTGCTGACCGGGCGCACGAATATCGGCGTGCGCAGCCTCGTCCCGCGCATGATGACGCTGGGCCTGGTGCTGACCTTCGCGACCAGCTGGATCGCCTATCAGAGCGTGGTGTGGAACCTCGCCGTGGCCACACCCGACTATCTCGCGGGCATCCTGACCGGGGCACAAGGGTCTGCTACCGATACTTTCGCGCAGAAAATCGACGTCGTTTTCATCGCCATTCAGGAAGCGAGCGGCGCGAACGAGGAATTCACTGCCTTCTCGCCCGAAGGCATGATGTGGCTGGGCGCGATGCTGTTCATGCTCGGCACTGTCGGGCTGTTGGTGACGACCAAGATTGCGCTCGGCGTGCTTGTCGCACTGGGGCCGATCTTCGTGGTCATGGCGCTGTTCCATGGCACGCGCGGACTGTTCACCGGCTGGGTCAAGGGGCTCACCCTGTGCGCGCTCGCCCCGCTGTTCGCAGTGCTCGGCGGCAGCATCATGCTCGAACTCGCCGTGCCGATCCTCACCGCATTAACCGCCACGCCCGGCCAGGTCGATCCGCAGGCCGGGATGGCCTTCTTCATGATCGGTGCGGTTCATGTCGCTTTGATGATCCTCGTTCTCAAGGTGGCCGGCGCGATGGTCGCGGGCTGGACCGTGTTCGGCCTCGCCTCCGACCGGGATGAGAAATCGGCCCTTGTCGTGTCACCGCAGCAGGCAGCACCTGCAACCGCACTTACGCAGGCGCAGGCGGCCAGCCAGGCTAGCTCGCAGGCGCGCAGGATCGACGTTGCGGCAGCCCCGGTCGCACATGCCGCTAACGACGGTGCTGCTCCCGGAGGAAGCGGAGGCGCCCGCGTGACCAAGGTCTATGCGACGTCTTCGGGTTCCGCCCAGCAATCACCCACCAGCAAGGCCCGCGCCCGCGGGTCGGGCATTGGCAGTCGGTTCAAATCCGCAGCGCCCAAGGCCCTCGACCGTTCGATGGAGAAACACGCATGACCCGCGCGCTCATTCCCGCGCTCGCTCTCGCTCTGCTGGCCGCGCCCGCCGCAGCCCAGGACCCCCGTCTCGTCGAGGTATTGTACGACGAGGCCAAGGTGGTACGCGTCGAAGGCCGGGTGACGGTGCAGGCCAGCATCCTGTTCGGCGACGACGAAGTGATCGAGAACGTCGCGATCGGCGACAGCGCGAGCTGGCAGGTCACGCCGAACAAGCGCGCGAACATCCTGTTCGTGAAGCCGCTGGAGCCGCGGGCTTCGACCAATCTCACGGTCATCACCAGCAAGCGCACCTATTTGTTCGACCTGGTCGCCAATCCGAATGCCAAGCCGCTCTATCTGTTGCGCTTCGCCTATCCGGAAGAGCCGGAGGACGAACAGGACGTGCAGATGGCCGCCGGGCCGAATTCGCTCGAGGCACAGGCCGCGCGCGATCCCTATGCGGTGGTCGATCCGGCGGATCTCAATTTCGCCTGGACCGCTTCGGGCGATCCCGACTTGCTGCCGAAAAATACGTATGACGACGGCACGGCCACTTTTTTGACCTGGCCCGATGGCAAGGATGTGCCTGCCATTCTCGTAATCAATAGCGAGGGTGTGGAAGGCCCGGTCAATTTCACCGTGCGCGGCGATACGATCGTCGTCGATGGCGTTCCGAGCACGATCGTTCTGCGGTCTGGCCGGGATAGTGCCCAATTGGTCAACGCGGCGCCTGAGCGGTCCGCAGTTTCCATGAGCGGTATTCCCGCTCTCGCCTCGAAGGGGAGGTAAACGATGCGCCTAGCCATGCGACTGCCCGAAAAGAATGCGGGCGATACCGGCATCGCCAATGATGTCGATCCGCGCGACCAGAGCGATGCGGAGGTTATCGACCTAGCGCAGCGCAATGCCTTTCCCGCGGTGGCGCGCCCTGCAGGTAAATCCGACGCGCTCGGTCTGGTGGCGGGCATCGCCATCGTCGCCGGGCTCGGGCTGGTGACGCTGTGGAGCATGAATTCAGCGCGTGTTGCCCCACCCGAGGGCATTGGCGGCCAGCAGGCTCCGGTCGAGGCCGCCCCTGCCGTGCCTTCCCAGGCCGTGACGCCAGTTGCTCCGGTTGCCGCGATGGCCACGCCCGCCGCCCGCCCCGATCCGGCCCCGCAGCCGGTTCTGGCCGCGCAGCCCCAGCCAAGCCTTGCGGCCAATCCCTATGCCAACCCGACCGTGGTGTTCGATGCGGGCAACTCGCCCGCGACGCTGGCCATAACCGAACCGGGAGCGGCGGGCGGCGCGGGAACCGCCAATACCACGGGCAATTCGGCCAATGATTTCGCCAGCCGTATCGGCGGCGTTGGCGGCGCTCCGGCGCAAGCCAAGGCGATGGTCGATCCGGCGACCACGGTCACGCAGGGCACGCTGATCCCCGCTATCCTGGAAACCGCGATCGATACCAATGTCCCCGGCTATGTCCGCGCCGTGGTCAGCCAGGATGTGCGCAGTTTCGACGGGACGAAGATTCTGGTGCCGCGTTCCAGCCGGCTGATCGGGCAATATCAGTCCGGTCTGCAGAACGGCCAGAAGCGCGCCTACGTCATCTGGACGCGGTTGATCCGCCCGGATGGAGCCTCGGTCAATCTTGCTTCGCCCGCCATCGGTTTCGACGGGACGACGGGCCTTGCGGGCAAGGTGTCGGGCAACAGTTTCTTCAAGCGCTTCGGCTCGGCCATGCTGCTCTCGGTGGTCGGCGGCGTCGGCTCGCTCGCCACGGGCGGCGCGGCGGGTGTGCTGATCGGCGGGGCCAGTTCCTCGGCGGCGGCAAAAGCGGCTGAGCAGGACGGGCAGCGCGGGCCGACCGTCAGGGTGCGACAGGGTGAACCGATCCGCATCTTCACCGCGCGCGACCTCGATTTCTCTTCGGTAAGCTGAGCAGGGCCAAGCCGTTGAGCGCCGATATCCATCCTTTCCAACCGGACGGCCAAACCGGAGAAGACGCGCCGAGCGTGGACTTCCACGGCGAACGCAGCGTCTATCTCGATGCCTATCTCGCCCCGTTTCGCGAATGGCTCGACCGCGACACGGTGACTGAAATTCTTGTCAACCGGCCGGGCGAGGTGTGGGTGGAAGATGCGGCGGCGGGCGGGATGCAGAAGATCGCGCGGCCCGATATCGACGACCGGCTGATCCAGCGGCTCGCCGAACAGGTCGCCCGCGTCAGCCATCAGGGTATCAACCGCGAGCACCCCCTGCTCGGCGCGACGCTGCCCGGCGGAGCGCGTGTCCAGTTCTGCGGCCCTCCCGCCGCGCGCAAGCACTGGGCGATGGCCATCCGCCGGCATCGCCGCCTCGACCTCCCGCTCGACGCCTATGACACCGGGCCGCTGACCCCACCGCAGCGCGGCGCCATGCCGGATTCCCAGGCCGAGCCAGTGGCTTTCCTGCGTGAAGCGATCCGCCAGCGCCGGACGATTCTGGTTTCGGGCGGGACCAGCACCGGCAAGACGACCTTCCTCAACGCCATGTTGGGCGAGATACCGAAGCACGAGCGCGTGGTGCTGGTGGAGGACACACCCGAACTCAAGCTGCCGGGCGAAAATGGCGTTGGCCTCGTCGCGGTGAAGGGGGAGCTGGGCGAAGCCAAGGTCACGGCCAACGAATTGCTGCAGGCTGCATTGCGACTGCGCCCCGACCGCATCGTTTTAGGCGAATTGCGCGGCGCGGAAAGCGTGAGCTTCCTGCGCGCGATCAATACCGGCCATCCGGGCAGCTTCTCGACCATTCATGCGAACTCGCTGCGCGGTGCGCTCGAGCAGCTTTCGCTGATGGTCATGCAGACGGGAATCGGTCTTACCCGCAGCGATACCATTGCCTATGCCGCGAGCGTTATTGACGTGATCGTACAACTCGGACGTGACGAGACGGGCAAGCGAGGCATCGCGCAGATAGCGGAAAGCAGCGCGCTGATCTGATTGGGGTAGTTCCGGATCGCCGTTCCGGAGGCCTGCATGCCGTAGCGTCAATCGCGCACGCAATGGCCCCGACTGAACAACACTTGCCAAAATTCCAGGGGTGATCGCGCAACAATCATGCGCGAACCCTTGCGCGCATATGAATGTATGATAGCTTCGAGCGCGTAGGCCGCAAAAGACGGCCACATGGAGAGGAGAGGGTTAATGAGGGTAAGGGCTTCCCTGCTCGCGGGTATATGCGCGAGCGCGATTTCGTTTCCGGCGTTTGCGCAAGAGGCGACCGATGACGATGTCGAAGATCCGCGGCTGAGCAGCAATGTCATCATCGTTACCGCACAGCGCCAGGCACAGAGTCTTCAGGAAGTGCCGATCGCGGTCAGCGCCTTCGACTCGGAAGCGCTCGAAGCACAGCAGATCGAAAATGCCAGCGATCTCCAACTGACGCTGCCCAACGTTTCCTTCACCAAATCGAACTTCACCAGTTCGAGTTTTACCATTCGCGGGATCGGCGATCTGTGCGTCGGCGTGACCTGCGACAGCGCTACGGCGATCCACACCAATGGATCGCCGTTGTTCGGTACGCGACTGTTCGAAACCGAATATTTCGATCTCGAACGCGTCGAGGTTCTGCGGGGGCCGCAGGGCACGCTGTTCGGACGCAATGCGACCTCCGGCGTCGTCAACGTGGTCACTGCCAAACCCGAGCTCGGGACCTTCAGTGCCGCGGCCGATTTCGAATACGGCAATTACAACAGCATCAAGGCAAGGGGCATGGTCAATGTGCCCTTGGGCGATGCTATCGCCTTCCGCGCGGCGGGCTTTTATCTCAACCGTGATGGTTTCACGACCAATCTATACGATAACAGCGATATCGACGGTCGCGATATGTATGCAGTGCGCGGTTCGCTGCGCTTCGAACCCACGGCGAGCACCACGCTCGACCTCATGGCCTTCTACTTCCGTGAGAACGACGATCGTCTGCGTATCCAGAAACAGACCTGTCAGCGGGACCCGACGGGTGTGCTGGGTTGTCTGAACACTCGCCGCGATTTCGACAGTACCAATGCCGATTCCACGCTGGCGAGCGTGCTGACATCTGTCGAACTGTTCCGCATTCAGGGACTGCCCGAAGCGCTCGCACTGGGCAGCGTGTATGACACCGATGGCGATGGCTATTCGAACTTCGTAGAACCCAATGACGTGCGGACGGTGAATACCGCATTCACGCCGGAATATTTCGCCGACGAACTGCAACTGCAAGCTCATCTCGACCAGGGGCTGGGCAGCATGAACCTGTCGCTGACGGGTATCTATCAGGAAACCACGGTCGATTCACGGCAGGACTATAATCTAGGGATCCTCGACCGATCGGCATATGCGACCGGGCTCAACACGCTCGCTTTCTTTGCCGCCAATGGCGTTCCCACCGGTCTACCGGCCCCGGCTCCGGCGTTCGTTCCGGGATCGAGCGCCTATTTCGCACCTATCGCGGCCGCATTGATCCCCAATGGGCCGAACGGCGTGCTCTGCACCTCCGATAATGACGATGGCAATCTCGGTGCCTTCGAAGGAAATTCGGTCTGCGCGGATGTACCGCTCAGCTTCGACCGCTCGGTCCAGTATCAGACAGCCTGGTCGGGCGAAGCGATCCTGTCGAGCGATTTCGATGGGCCGTTCAACTTCCTGGTCGGCGGTATCTATGCCGAGACCGATGTCAGCGAAAACAGCTATTACGTCAATTCCTTCGGTCTGGATTATGCAACGGCATTGCTGGGGACTTTCGCGGCCTTCGCCAATGTCGATGACAATGGAGATCCCGCGCCGCTGCCCCCGTCCTATCTTGCAACGTCGATGTACCGGAACAATACGACGGACTTCAAACTCAAGAGCTTCGGCATTTTCGGCGAAGTCTATATCGACATCACCGATCGTCTGCAGTTCACCGGTGGTCTGCGCTACAATGACGACAGCAAGAGGGTATCCGCGCGCACCACGCTGGCAGATTTCCTCAACCCCTTCGGCAATGGGGACCCGTTCACATCGCCTTTCGTCGGCGGCTTCGATGCCGATGACGGACTGCCGGGTAACCAGCTGTTGCAGGAACGCGAGGTCAGCTTCGATGCGATCACCGGGCGCGCGGTGCTCGATTACGAAATTTCACCCGACAATACGCTCTATTTCTCCTACTCGCGGGGCTACAAATCGGGTGGCATCAACCCACCGCTTTCGCCGGTTTTCGCCGTGACGGACAGTTTCGGGTCGGAGCAGATCGACGCTTTCGAAATCGGTTCCAAGAACACGTTCCTGAACGGCGCTGCGCAGGTCAATCTCACCGGCTTTTACTATAAGTACAAGGACCTGCAGCTTAGCCGTATCGTCGCCCGCACGTCGGTCAACGATACGATCGATGCCAATATCTGGGGCCTC